>DUOR01000197.1 GCA_012838715.1 Actinomycetales bacterium | reverse complement strand
CGCCGTCGCCGCGGTGACGCCCATGGCCGCCGGGTCGATGGGCCGGCCGAAGCCCGCGAGCACGCCGACGACGTAGAGCGCCAGCCCCGGGACGCCGATGAGCGCCGCGAGCCCCGCGCCCCAGCCCCAATCGGAGGGCCGCATCCGGCCGGGCATGCCGCGGACTCCGTCGGCACGCAGCAGGTACCAGGCCAGGCCGCCCCAGGCCAGCAGCGAGATGATGCGCACCGCCTGCAGCGCCGCGTTGAACCAGGGGTTCTCCGCCAGCGCCGGATTGAGGTCGACGGGCTGATCCCGCAGCGGCCCCTCCGCCAGCGCGGCGACCAGGCGCAGCGTCGCCGACAGTGCCGAGGTGCCGAAGGTGACCGCCAGGACCACGAGGATCTCGACGCGGATGCGCCGCGCGGAGGCGGGGGAGCGGTCCGTCACGGGCGCGGCCCGTCGGGAAGCAGGGCGGCGCGCACCGGCGCGTGCAGGTCGGCGGTGGGATCGGCCAGGTCGGAGGCGAGGCCCAGCAGGTCACCGGCGCCGCAGCGCACCCCGCCGAGGTGCACCGACGCGCCCGCGTCGCCGACGGGCAGCGACAGGCCCGGCCAGCCGGTCAGGTTCCACAGCGACAGCCACGGGGTCCACTCGGTCTGCGCCAGGAAATTGCGCTCCGGCGCCATCGCCCCGAAATGCCCCACCGGCGGCGGGTCGAAGGCCAGGGTCGGGGTGATCACGGCGTCGACGTCCCAGCGGCCGCGGACGACCTCCGGCAGCTCCAGCCGCAGCCGGTGGTGCCGGCGGGCGGCGGCGTCGCTGACCTCGCGGCCGCGCGCCCGGATCCAGCGGACCATCGGCGAATAGGAATCGTCGGGCATGCGGGACGCGAAATACGTCATCACCTCGGTGAACGTATGGAACACGTCCGGCCCCGCCGGGTCGTACGGCGAGGGCACCGCCACCACCTCGTGCCCGGCGTCGGCCAGCCGGTCCGCCGCCGTCAGCGCCGCCTCCCGCCAGTGCTTGCCGACGGTCACGTCCGCGTGGAACGGCTCCACCGTCACGCCCACCCGCATCCGCCGGATCCGGTATCCGCCGGGATCGGGCAGGTCGGCGAGGAGGGCGGCGTCGGCAAGCGAACGGGTGAGGAAACCCGCCGTGGCCAAGCGGCCCCCGCGCACGTCATGGGCGGGCTTCAGGCCCACGAGGCCGCAGGCGGCGGCGGGCACCCGGATGGAACCGCCGCCGTCCGAACCCAGCGCGGCGGCCACCGCGCCATTGGCCACCGCCACCGCCGAACCGCCCGAGGAACCGCCCGGCGTCATCCCCGGGCGCAGCGGATTGTCCGGCGCGGGCATGCCGATGGGCTCCGTGTACGCGGTGGCGCCCATCTCCGACGTCGCCGTCGTCGCGGGAATTGTCGCCCCGCGGTCGAGGAGGCGCTCCACCGGGCTCGCCGTGATCTCGCCGGTGCGGGCCAACGCGGCCGAACCGAAAGTACAGGTCACGCCCTCGATCGGGTAGAGATCCTTCACCGCGACCGGCAGGCCCGTCAGGGAACGGTGGAACGGCCGGTTCGGCGGGGCGACGTCCCCGGGCACGGAGACCCCCTCCGGCAGGCCCCGCGGCGACCGCGCGGCCGTCAGCGCGGCATCGATCTCCCGGGCCCGCGACATGGCCAACCCCGCCGTCAACGACGCGACGCCCGTGCACTCGGCGGGCCCGCTGAGCCGGGCGATGGCGTCGTCGGCGAGCTCGGCGG
>DUOR01000196.1 GCA_012838715.1 Actinomycetales bacterium | reverse complement strand
GGTCCGGTGTCCTCCGCGGCGACGGGCGCAGCCTGGGAATCGGACTCCCGCGGCGCGGACTCCCCCGCCGGGCCGCGTACGGAACGCCCCGCCGCCCCCGGGGAAACCGCCGAGGAGATCAAGGCCCGCCGCATGGCGGAGCGCTACGGCAGCTCCGGCCACTCGCGCTTCGGCAAGGGCAAGAACAAGGGCGAGCGCTTCTAGACGAGCTTTAAGCCAGCGCTAGCTGGGGGCCACAACCAGGACGCCCGCTAGGCCAGCGCCACAACCAGGACGCCGCCGATGCACAGTGCGGCGACAATGTCCTGCACGCGCCGGGTCAGGGTCACCGCTCGGCGCACGTCGGCCACGCGCGGCGCGGGCCCCGTGCCGAGGGTCGGCCGCATCTCCACGCCGCCCGGGTAGTTCGTCGGGCCGCCGAGCTGCACGCCGAGCGCGCCGGCGGCGGAGGCCTCCGGGATGCCGGCGTTGGGGCTGGGATGCTTCGATGCGTCGGCACGCCAAGCCCGCCACGCGCCGGCGCGGTCCGGCCCGGCGAGGACGGTGGCCACCCCGGTCAGGCGGGCCGGCGCCCAATTGACCAGGTCGTCGAACGTGGCCGAGGCCCAGCCGAAATTGGCCCACTTCTCGGTGCGGTAGCCGACCATGGCGTCGAGGGTGTTGGCGCAGCGGTGCGCGACCACGCCGGGCGCACCGAGCGCGGCGCCCCACAGCAGGGTGCCGGTGACGGCGTCGGAGGTGTTCTCCGACAGCGACTCCACCGTCGCCCGCGCAATCCCGTCGAGGTCCAGCGCATCCGGGTCGCGCGAGCACAGCCACGGCACCAGTTCACGCGACGCGGCCACGTCGGCCGCATCGAGGCGGTCCGCCATGCGTTCGCCGGTGCGTGCGAGGGTGGTGCCGCCGAGCGCCGCCCACGTCGCCACCGCGAGGAGCGTGTTCGGGAAGCGCTTGCCGACGACCACCGCCGCCACCGTCGGGACCCCCACCAGCGCCGCCGTGTACGCGGCGCCCCGCGGCTTGGAGTCCGCCCACATGCGGCGGCCCAGTTCCGACGCGGCCGTGCCGAACCACGCGACCGGATGATGCTTCCGCGGATCGCCGAAGACCCGGTCGGCGGCGAACCCAGCGGCCAGGGCGGCGGCGCGGGACAGTGCGCGGGAGCGGCGGGAGGCTGGGCGGGACAGGGCGCGGGAACGGCGGCCGGGTCGGCGGGCGGGTCGGCGGGAACGGGCCATCACGACACCGCCTTCATGCCGACGACGCCGCCGATGATCATCGCGATGAACAGGAACTTCAGTGGGGTGGCGGACTCCTCGCCGGTCACCATCGAATACGTCACCGCCAGCACGGCGCCGATGGCCACCCAAATGGCGTAACTGGTGCCGGTGGGCAGCTCGCGCATCGCGATGGCCAAGCCGCCCATCGACACGAACAGCGCCGCGAAGAAGATGACCGACGGCCACAGCCTGGTGAAACCGTCGGACTTGCCCAACGCCACCGCCCACACGGCCTCGAACGCGCCGGAAACGATCAGAATGACCCAAGCCACCGGAAAACCACGAGCTCCAATCATGGACGCCGCCCCGGCGCGGGCCCCGGACCAGGATGAACGGGCCCGGCAACAGGGCGAAAAACGGAAAAGCACACGGCAAACGCCGTGTGCCACCATCATGCACCGAACAAAAAACTGGTGCGGCGAGAGGGTTTCGAACCCCCGACCGCTGGTGTGTAAAACCAGAGCTCTACCGCTGAGCTATCGCCGCTGAAATAACCGCCGAAAACGGTAACACACCCGATGAACGGGCCCGTTCACGGGGCACGGAAAAGCACCGGCCGACGGCCGGTGGGAACTCCGGGACGGGCCGGAGCTTAGTCGCGCCGGACGTCGCCGGCGCCCGAGTCACTGGCGCCGGAAGTCGCCGACGCCCGGGTTACTGGCCCCTGAGTTACTGGCGCTTGGTGCCGCGCTGGACGAGGCAGTTGCCCTGCCAGTTGCCCAGGCGAATCGCCGACGTACCGGTGAGGCCCGCCAGCTGGGCGGACTCGTCGATGGTGCCGGCGTCGATGGCGTTCGGGCGGCCCGCACCGGGGGTCAGGAGCCAGATGCGGCCGTTGTCGGCCATCGGGCGGGCGGCGTCGACCAGGCCGTCGACCAGGTCACCGTCCTCCTCGCGCCACCACAGCAGGACGACGTCGACGAGTTCCTCGGTCTCCTCGTCCAGCAGATCCTCGCCGAGAAACTCCTCGACGGCCTCGCTGATGGCGCTGTCGCAATCCTCGTCCCAACCGACTTCCTGGACCCGCTGATCCTTCTCGATGCTCAGCGACTCCACGTAATCCTGGGCAGCGCCAGTGGCGTTGACCACTTCTCCGGTCCTCCTAATGAACTCGATCGGCCGGGGTCCCCTCATGGTTCCCTGACCCTTTCCCGTGGGAGTTTACCTTTCTTACCCTTCTCTCACATGGATCGGGGCCAAAACTTACCGGGATGCGCACCCGCCGCCGTCGGAAAGCAACCCGGCACGGGGCACCCTCCGAGGGTGGCGCCGACGGCACGGTGACCGCACGGGAGGCGCGTGCCGACGGCGACGGTGACCCCGCGGGAGGCGCCGACGGCCGCTCGAACGGGCTCCCGCCGAACATTCGAACACCCTCCCCCAAAACGAACGTAGAGTGTCACCGAGAACACAATTAGCTTGATCGACCCCCATGAACCCCGGGAGGACACAATGGCCGACAAGGCAGACCGCACCGTCGACGACTCGAACTTCGCGCTCATCCGCGACGGCGTCGAGTCCTACCTCAAGGACGCCGATCCGGAGGAAACCAGGGAGTGGCTCGAATCCCTCGACGGGCTGCTCGAGGAAGCGGGCCCCGACCGCGCCCGATTCCTCATGCTCCGACTCCTGGAGCGCGCGACCGCCAAGCGCGTCGCCCTGCCGCCGTTGACCTCCACCGACTACGTCAACACCATCCCCACCACCATGGAGCCCGAGTTCCCCGGCGACGAAGCCGTGGAGCGCCGCTACCGCAAGTGGATCCGCTGGAACGCCGCCATCATGGTCCACCGCGCGCAGCGCCCGGGCATCGGCGTCGGCGGGCACATCTCCACCTACGCGTCGTCGGCCCCGCTGTACGAGGTCGGTTTCAACCACTTCTTCCGCGGCAAGGACCACCCCGGCGGCGGCGACCACGTCTTCTTCCAGGGCCACGCCTCCCCCGGCGTCTACGCCCGCGCCTTCCTGGAAGGCCGCCTCGACGAAGACGACCTCGACGGCTTCCGCCAGGAAGTGTCCCGCCCCCAGGGCGGCCTCCCGTCCTACCCGCACCCGCACGGCATGCCCGACTTCTGGGAGTTCCCCACCGTGTCGATGGGCCTCGGCCCGATGGGCGCCATCTACCAGGCCCGCTTCAACCGCTACCTGCATGACCGTGGCCTCGCCGACACCTCCCAGCAGCACGTGTGGGCGTTCCTCGGCGACGGCGAAATGGACGAGCCCGAGTCGCGCGGCCTGATCCAGACCGCCGCGATCAACAACCTCGACAACCTCACCTTCGTCGTCAACTGCAACCTGCAGCGCCTCGACGGCCCGGTCCGCGGCAACACCAAGATCATCCAGGAGCTGGAGAGCTTCTTCCGCGGCGCCGGCTGGAACGTCATCAAGGTCGTCTGGGGCCGCGACTGGGACGCCCTGTTCGAAAAGGACCACGAGGGCGCGCTGGTCAACCTCATGAACGGCTTCCGCGACGGCGACTACCAGACCCTCAAGGCCAACGACGGCGCCTTCGTCCGCGAGCACTTCTTCGGCCGCGACCCCCGCACCGCCAAGCTGGTCGAGGACATGACCGACGAGGAAATCTGGAGCCTCTCCCGCGGCGGCCACGACTACCGCAAGATCTACGCCGCCTACGCGAAGGCCCTGGAAACCAAGGACCAGCCGACCGTCATCCTGGCGCACACCATCAAGGGCTACGGCCTGGGCCACAACTTCGAGGGCCGCAACGCCACGCACCAGATGAAGAAGCTGACCCTCGACGACCTCAAGCTCTTCCGCGACAAGCAGGAAATCCCCATCTCCGACGAGGTCCTCGAGGAGGACCCGTACCTGCCGCCGTACTACCACCCCGGCGAGGACTCCGAGGAAATCCGGTACCTCAAGGAGCGCCGCAAGGAACTCGGCGGCTTCGTTCCGGTCCGCCGCGAAAGCTACGAGCCGCTGAAGGTGCCCGAAATGGACGCCCTCAAGTCGATTCTCAAGGGCTCCGGCAAGCAGCAGGTCGCCACCACCATGGCCGTCGTGCGCATCTTCAAGGAGCTCATGCGGGACAAGGAGCTGGGCAAGCGTTTCGTGCCGATCATCCCGGACGAGGCCCGCACCTTCGGCATGGACTCCTGGTTCCCGACGCTGAAGATCTACAACCCCCACGGCCAGCAGTACACCCCGGTCGACCATGACCTGATGCTGTCCTACAAGGAATCCGAGCAGGGCCAGATCCTGCACGAGGGCATCTCCGAGGCCGGTTCGATGGCGTCGTTCATCGCTGCCGGCTCCTCCTACGCCACCCACGGCGAGGCCATGATTCCGCTGTACATCTTCTACTCGATGTTCGGTTTCCAGCGCACCGGCGACCAGATGTGGCAGGCGGGCGACCAGAAGTGCCGCGGCTTCCTGCTCGGCGCCACCGCCGGCCGCACCACCCTGACCGGTGAGGGCCTGCAGCACATGGACGGCCACTCCCCGCTGCTGGCGGCGACGAACCCGGCCGTGGTCACCTACGACCCGGCGTTCGCCTACGAGGCGGCGTACATCATCCGCGAGGGCATCGACCGGATGTACGGCGAGGGCCGTGGCGAGGACGTCATGTACTACCTCACCATCTACAACGAGCCGACGTCCCAGCCGGCGGCGCCCGAGGACCTGAACGTCGAGGGCCTGCTCAAGGGCATCTACGCCTTCAAGGAGGACAAGGGCGAGAACCACGTCAACCTGCTGGCGTCGGGCATCGGCATGCAGGCCGCGCTGAGGGCCGCCGACATGCTGGCCGAGGAGTACGACATCCCCTCGTCCATCTACTCGGTGACCTCCTGGAACGAGCTGGCGCGCGATGGCCTGGCCCGCGAGACCGAGGTGCTGCAGAACCCGGCCGAGTTCCACGAGCGCCCCTTCGTGCAGCGCGTGCTCGAGGACGCGGACGGCCCGTTCATCGCGGTGTCCGACTTCCAGCGCGCCATCCCGGAGCAGATCCGCCAGTGGGTGCCGGGCGACTACACCGTCCTCGGCGCCGACGGGTTCGGTTTCTCCGACACGCGTGAGGCCGCCCGCCGCTTCTTCAACATCGACGCCGAGTCGGTCGTCGTCGCGGCGCTGGCCGGCCTGGCCCGCGAGGGCAAGCTGCCGATGTCCGTGGCCCAGAAGGCGGCGGAGAAGTACCAGATCACCGACCCCACGGTGGTGTAACCGGCCCAGTGACCCCGGTGACCCCGTCGACGACGATCACGGTGCCCGACGTCGGGCTCGTGGTGTTGGCGGGTGCGCCGGGGTCCGGCAAGTCCACCTTCGCCCGGGCGCATTTCGCCCCGGGCGAGGTGTTCTCCTCCGACGCGTTCCGGGCTCTGGTGTCGGGTGACGCCTCCGACCAGGGCGCCTCGGCGGACGCGTTCGCCGCGATGGGCGCCATCGTGTCCGCGCGGGCGAAGCGCGGCCTGTTCACCGTCGTCGACGCCACCAACTCGTCGAGGGCCGATCGCGCCCAGTGGGCGCAGGTGGCCAAGGAGCACCACGTCCCCGCGACGCTGGTCATCATCGACGTGCCCGTCGGGGTGGCCCTCGACCGGGTCACCGCGCGGG
>DUOR01000195.1 GCA_012838715.1 Actinomycetales bacterium | reverse complement strand
CGCGGCCCGACCGCCGATGCGGATGCGCCGCCGGGAGAAGTCGACGGGCATCACTTCGTCGTTGGGTACGGGTTCGAGCAGGTCACCGAGGCGGGTTCTCAAGGAGTCCACGCCCGCACGCTAGGTCGGAAGCCTCCGCCCGCGCCGGTCGAACAGTCGGTTCCGCCGCCGATCTGTGGATGGATTCCGCCCTGTGGATGAAACCGATATCCGGCTGCCGGTCCCCATTTCACGGCCTGTCGCGGTGGGATATCCGACTAGTCCGCTTCCGACTAGTCCGCTTCGGGACGTTCGGCGTTACCGGGCTCATCGCCGTCGTCGGTGTTCCCGCCGTTGGCGGTGTTCCCGCCGTTGTCGCCGTTTTCGGCGCGCTCGGCGGCCAGACGGGCGGCCTCTTCCTTCGCGTCATCACCGAAGGCGGCGCCCTCGGGGTCGGACTTGTCGCGGCGGGACAAGTCGGCGATCGCCTTGGCCAAGCGTTCGGCCTTTTCCTTTGCGGCGCGCCGGTTCTCGGACCAATGCGGCAGCTTCGACGTGACCGTGGTGAACAGGGGCGCCACCGGCTCGGGGTTCTCCGGAGCCAGGACTCTCGGTGCATCCGCGTCCACGTCCGATGCGTCCGCCGGGTCCCAGGCGTCCGCGGCGGAGGCATCAGCGGCAGCTGCAGCAGCGTCACCCGCAGCTGCCTCGCCAGCGCTCGCGGCGCCAGCCGAGTCATCGCCCGACAGGTCAATCGGCTCGACGCCGAGGGCCTTGGCCCGCTTGGCGCCGGACCCCAGCCCCGAGCTCAAACCCGCCCCGGCCTCGTGACCAGCGGAACCAGCGGCTCCCTCCGCACCAGCAGCGCCCGCCGCACCCGCCTTCGCCGGGCTCCATCCGGAGCTCCAACCGACGTGCCGCACGGACGACTTCGCGGCCCCATCGGATTCGTCGCTAGCATTGGAACCCCGGTCCGCCCCTGCACCGGCCGCACCACCGGAACCGGCACCAGCGCCGGCACCCTTGGCGAGCTTGCCGAAGAACCCGGCGCCCACCGCACCACCCGAACCCGCATCACCGGGTCCGGACGCCGAATCATCCCCCGAACCACCATTGCCGTCCTCGCCGCCGACGGACTCGTCGACGACGACCGCCACCGCGACCGCCCCGGGTCCGGTGTGCACGAGCAGTGCGGGCGGGAGGTCGACGGTGCGGAAGCTGGTGCCGTCGGCAAGCTCGATGGACAGCATCGCCTCAAGTTCCTCGACGAGATCCAGCGCACCCGCGTGATGCAGGAACACCTGCGCGGGACGCCCCTGCGCCGCCGCCGACGCAAGGTCGACGAGCTTGTCCAGCACCTTGCCCTCCGTGCGGCACTTCGCCACCAGCCCCAGCGTCCCGTCCTGCAGGCCGATGACCGGCTTGATGGACAGCGCCGTCGACAACATCGCCTGACCAGCCGAAATCCTGCCGCCGCGGCGCAGCGCGTCGAGCTTGGGCACGTAAAGCCAGAGATGATTGCGCTTGACGACGGACTCGGCCGCCGCAACGCACTTATCCACATCGCCACCGGCATGAGCCGCCTCGGCGGCGGCGACGGCCGCCGCGCCAAGGCCCGCGCCCACGAGAGACGTGTCGACGATGCGCACGCCCTCCAGCACCGCCGCGGCGGTCACCGCATTGGAATACGTCGCCGACAGGCCCTTGCCCACGTGCAACGCCACCACGCCAGCGTCGCCGCTGGTGTTGCTACTGCGCTCCAGGGCTCGCGCGTACGCGGCGCACAGGTGCAGCGGGCCGATGGCGGAAGTCGACGCCTCGCCGCCCTCCTCATCGACCGGCAGAGATACGACCGTGATGCCCAGGCGCTCGGCATCCTCGGGGGTGATGCAGGCGGTGTCGTCGACGACGATCTGGACGCGGCCCTTCGCCGCACTACCCGAAAAATCCCCGGTGCCCATGCCGACCCCCTTCGCCGTGTCGCCGTGTCGCGCTCATCCATCCCGACGGCACCGGACAACCGACACCGTCGCTTAACCCAATAGTGCCCTACGCCAATAGTTCGGCGTTGAAAGCACCCAAATACCAGCCGAGCTCCCCATCCGGACGGTACTTGCCGCTCAGCTCGACCCACGCCGTATTCCGCAGGCCATTGAACATCGTGTAGTGCGAAATCGGGACGTCCAGCAGCGCGGCCGTCAACGCGGCAATCGCACCACCATGGGCGACGAGGAGGACGGTGGAGCCGGGCCAATCATCGTCGGCAAGCAAATCATCGACCACCGCGCGCATCCGCTCGGAGACCTCCACGCGCGTCTCGCCACCCTCCGGCGCCCACGTCGCATCGTGACGCCAACGGGCGCGCATGCCCGCGAACTCCGCGTCAATCTCGCCGTGGGTGCGGCCCTGCCACACGCCCAGATGCGTCTCGCGGAGCCGCTCATCGACCTCCACCGGCAGGTCCAGCACCTCACCGGCGGCAACGGCCGTCAAATGCGCCCGCTTCAAATCCGAGGACACGATGCGGCGGATATCCCGCTCCCGCTCACCCAAATGTGCCGCCACCGCCTTCGCCTGCGCAAACCCGGCCTCCGACAAATCCGTGTCGAGCTGACCCTGCATCCGCTTCCCGGCGTTGTACACCGTCTCCCCATGACGCAGCAGCAGCAGCCTGCGCGCGGGAACGTGCTGCGCGGAAACGTGCTGCGGCTCCTGGCGCGCAAACTCCTGCGGCGACTGGTTCGGGGAAACGGACGGCATGGCGGGACTTACCACTCGTCGGCGTCGGGGGCCGGCTCCGCCAGCGGGATGTCGTCGATGGAGCCAGCGGTGCGCGACTCGTCGCCGGCGGCGCCGCCGAGCTCCGGCATCTGCTCCACGCCCTCGACCTCGATGCGGGGGCAGTCCTTCCACAGGCGATCCAGGCCGTAGAAGTCGCGCTCGTCGTCGCGGAAGACGTGGACGACCAGGACGCCGTAATCCAGCAGCGCCCAACGGCCCTCGCGGACGCCCTCGCGGCGCACCGGCTTGGCGCCGGCATCGCGCAGGTCATCCTCGACCTCATCGACGATGGCCGACACCAGACGCTCATTGTCCGCACTGACCAGCACGAACGCGTCGGTGATGACCAGCGGCCCCGACACGTCGAGGACGGCGATGTTCTCGCCCTTCATGCGGTCGGCCGCGCGGGCGGCGATGATGGCCAGTTCAACTGCCTGGGAGGAAGCGGTCACGGGTGGAATTCAGCTCCTGGGGGTCCTGCGGATACGGGATGTTTTTCGGGGTTATTCGGGGTTATTCGGGGCGGTGCGGGCGTTCGGGGCGTTTGCCCCGTTTGCGGCGCGGCGCCGGGATTCGGCGGGCTGCCCGCGGCCTCAACCGTCGGCCGCGGTGTCGCCTCGCGGTGACGGCGTCGGCGGCTGCACGTCCTGGTACAAACCCCTTTTGGCAATGTACTGCACCACGCCGTCGGGGACGAGGTACCAGACCGGGCGGCCCTCGGCGGCGCGTTTGCGGCAGTCCGTCGAGGAGATGGCCATGGCGGGGATGTCCACCAGGTGCAGGCGGGCGCGGTCGACGTCGGGGAGGTCGTCCT
>DUOR01000194.1 GCA_012838715.1 Actinomycetales bacterium | reverse complement strand
GCGTGACGGTCTCCACCGCCACCCGCGGCGACGAGCGCCTCGGCCGCGCCGGCGTGCCGGTCGACCGTGCCGCCGCGCAGGCCTTCAGCTCCTTCGGCGAGGCCACCGTGGTCACCGTCGGCAAGGGCACCGCCACCACCGAGCCCATCACCGTCACGGTGACCGGCCCGGGCGAGGGCAAGGTCGCCTACGGCCACATCGTCATCGAGGTCGAGGAGCAGGGCGAGGCCGTCGTCATCCTCGAGTACAAGGGCACCGGCGCGTTCGCCGACAACGTCGAGTTCGTCGTCGGCGACGCCGCCCGCCTCGCCGTGGTCACCATGACCAACTGGGACGAGGGCGCCGTGCACCTGTCGGCGCACCACGCCAGCGTCGGCCGCGACGCCGTGCTCCGCCACTCGCTGGCGTCCTTCGGCGGCGACGTGGTCCGCGTCGTCCCCCGCGTCAAGTTCACCGCGCCCGGCGGCGACGCCGAGCTGCTGGGCGTCTACTTCGCGGACGCCGGCCAGTACTTCGAGCAGCGCCTGCTGATCGACCACGCCGTGCCGAACTGCCGCTCCAACGTCATGTACAAGGGCGCGCTGCAGGGCGCCGAGGGCGCCAAGATCGACGCCCGCACCGCCTGGGTGGGCGACGTGCTCATCCGCGCCGAGGCCGTCGGCACCGACACCTACGAGCTGAACAAGAACCTCATCCTGTCGGAGGGCGCCCGCGCCGACTCCGTGCCGAACCTCGAAATCGAGACCGGCGAGATCGCCGGCGCCGGCCACGCCGCCACCGTTGGCCGCTTCGACGACGAGCAGCTGTTCTACCTGCTGTCGCGCGGCATCCCGGAGGACGTCGCCCGCCGCCTGGTCGTCCGCGGCTTCTTCAACGAGGTCATCAACCAGATTCCGGTGGAGTCCATCCGCGAGCGCCTCAACGCGTACGTCGACGAGGAACTCGACACCGCGGGCCACTGACCGGCCCGAGCACAGCCACCGACACACTTTTTCACTAAAAGAAGGACAGCCCACCGAAAATGAGCACCCTGGAAATCCGTAACCTGCACGCGCGGGTCCTGCCGATGGACGAGGCCTCGGAGCCGAAGCAGATCCTCAACGGCGTCAACCTGACCATCAAGTCGGGCGAGACCCACGCCGTCATGGGCCCGAACGGCTCCGGCAAGTCCACCCTCAGCTACACGATCGCGGGCCACCCGCGCTACGAGGTCACCGAGGGCGAGATCCTCCTGGACGGCGAGAACGTCCTGGAGATGGAGATCGACGAGCGCGCCCGCGCCGGCCTGTTCCTGGCGATGCAGTACCCGACCGAGGTCACCGGCGTCTCCATGTCGAACTTCCTGCGCACCGCCGCCACCGCCGTCCGCGGCGAGGCGCCGAAGCTGCGCCACTGGGTCAAGGAGGTCCGCGAGGCGATGAAGGACCTGGACATCGATCCGGCCTTCTCCGAGCGCTTCGTCAACGAGGGCTTCTCCGGCGGCGAGAAGAAGCGCCACGAGATCCTGCAGCTCGACCTGCTGAAGCCGAAGTTCGCCGTCCTCGACGAGACCGACTCCGGCCTCGACGTCGACGCGCTGGGCGTGGTGTCCGACGGAATCAACCGCTACCAGTCGGAGACCGACGGCGGCATCCTGATCATCACCCACTACAAGCGCATCCTGAACTACGTGAAGCCGGATTACGTCCACGTCTTCGCGGGCGGCAAGATCGTCCAGTCCGGTGGCCCGGAGCTGGCCGACGAGCTGGAGACCCACGGCTACGAGCGGTTCGTCAATGCTTGATCGCGCATTGCGGGGGGATTTCCCCATCCTCTCCCGCAGCGTGCGCGACGGCCGTCGCCTGGTCTACCTGGATTCGGGCGCGACGTCGCAGCGCCCGCGGCAGGTCATCGAGGCGGAGACCCGCTTCATCACGCAGCACAACGCCCCGGTGCACCGTGGCGCGTACCAGCTGGCGGAGGAGGCCACCGACGCCTACGAGGCGGCGCGTGACCGCATCGCCGGTTTCATCGGCGCGCGTTACGACGAGCTGGTGTTCACCAAGAACGCCACCGAGGCGCTGAACCTGGTGGCGTACACGCTCGGCGACGACCGCGCGGGCGACATCCGGGTCACCGAGGGCGACACCATCGTCGTCACGGAGCTGGAGCACCACGCCAACCTCGTGCCGTGGCAGGAGCTGGCGCGGCGCACCGGCGCGACGCTGAAGTGGTACAAGGCGACGCCGGACGGCCGGATCGATCTCGATTCCCTCGAGCTCGACGACACCGTCAAGGTCGTGGCCTTCACCCATCAGTCGAACGTGACGGGCGCCGTCGCGGACGTGCCGGAGATGGTGCGCCGCGCGAAGGCCGTCGGTGCGCTGGTGGTCCTGGACGCCTGCCAGTCGGTGCCGCACATGCCGGTCGACGTCAAGGAGCTGGGCGTGGACTTCCTCGCCTTCTCCGGCCACAAGATGCTGGGGCCCTCGGGCGTCGGCGCGCTGTGGGGCCGCCCGGAGCTGCTGGCGAAGCTGCCGCCGTTCCTGACGGGCGGTTCGATGATCGAGGTCGTCACCATGGAGGGCACCACCTTCATGGAGCCGCCGCAGCGGTTCGAGGCCGGCACGATGATGACCAGCCAGGTCGTCGGCCTGGGCGCCGCCGTGGAGTACCTGGAGAACCTCGGCATGGACAATGTCGCCGCCCACGAGCACGCGCTCACGGCGGCCGCGCTGGAGGCGCTGCACGCCATCGACGGCGTGACCGTCATCGGCCCGCAGGACGCCGTCGACCGGGGCGCGGCCATCGCGTTCTCCGTCGAGGGCGTGCACCCGCACGACCTCGGCCAGGTCCTCGACGACCGGGGCGTCTGCATCCGCGTCGGCCACCACTGCGCGTGGCCGGCCCACCGGGCGCTGGGCGTCCAGTCCACCGCGAGGGCGTCGTTCTACCTGTACAACACCCTCGACGAGGTCGACGCCCTGGCGTCGGCCATCAAGGACGCCAAGGAATTCTTCGGCGTCTGACGCCCACGGCCGCCGCCCCGGGGAAATGAACCGGGCGGCGGCCGCGTTGCACGTCAATGAAGCGGTTCCGGGGACCCCGGGGCCGTCGGAAAGCACAGCCCGCCCCGCGGGGCGGCGCACGAAATGATTTGGAGGAGCCGGGAGTGAAGCTGGAGCAGATGTACCAGGAGGTCATCCTGGACCATTACAAGCACCCGCAGCACAGCGGCCTGCGCGAGCCGTACGACGCCGAAGTGCACCACGTCAACCCGTCCTGCGGCGACGAGCTGACCCTGCGCGTCAAGCTTTCCGACGACCGGGCGACGGTCCAGGACGTGTCCTACCAGGCCGTCGGCTGCTCCATCTCGCAGGCGTCGACGTCCGTGATGGCCGAGGAGATCGTCGGACTGCCGCTCGACGAGGCCAACGCCAAGCTCGCCGCCTTCGAGTCGATGATCACCTCCCGCGGCAAGGAGGAGGGCGACGAGGACGTCATCGGCGACGGCGTCGCCTTCGCCGGCGTCTCCCGCTACCCGGCGCGCGTCAAGTGCGCCCTGCTCGGCTGGAAGGCCTGGCAGGCCGCCACCGCCGAAGCCCTGACCTCCGCCGACGGCACCGGCACCGCCACCGTCACCCTTCCCGACAACCACTAGAAAGGCCCGACATGGACACCGAAGCCACGAAGCCCGCCGACACCACCGCCGACGCGGCCGCGCAGGCCGCGCAGCCCAACGAGGGCCTGGACGGCCCCGGCGACGACATGAACGTGGGCGTGCCCCCGCGCCCCGATCAGACCGAGGAGCAGGAGAAGCTCGCCGCCGAGGTCGAGGACCTGATGTACGACGTCGTCGACCCGGAACTCGGCGTCAACGTCGTCGACCTGGGCCTGGTGTACGACATCTGGATCGAGGACAAGTCGACCGCCGTGGTCAACATGACGCTGACCTCCCCGGCCTGCCCGCTCACCGACATGCTCTACGACCAGACCGAGACCCTCGTCCTGGAGCACCCGCGCATCACCGACCTGCGCCTGAACTGGGTGTGGCAGCCGCTGTGGGGCCCGCACCTGATCACCGAGGACGGCCGCGAGCAGATGCGCGCCCTCGGCTTCTCGGTGTAGCACCGGGGCCGGGGAACGAAGGCAAGGACAGGGACCCGGACAAGGGCGACCTTTCAGCTTGTATTTCCTGCATCCTAATGGTTAGTTTATTAAGCTGGCCTGCGAGAACGTGAATTTCATCCAACGGCTG
>DUOR01000193.1 GCA_012838715.1 Actinomycetales bacterium | reverse complement strand
GGGCGTAGAAGTACAGGCCCGCCGGGACGCCGCTGGCCGCCGGGCCCGCCAACGGGGTGACGCCCAGCTCCGAGGCCGCCATCGCGGCGACGTGGGGCGCGGCCAGGGCGGGGATGCCCAGGCCGTCGGAAAGCGCGTCGACCAGGGGGAACCGCTCCCAGCCGTAGGAGCGGGAGGTGACGGTGCCGTCGGCGGCGACGTGCCCGGCCAGTGCCACGCCCGCGGTGCGCAACGGGCGGACCAGGCCCGTGCGCAGGCGGTGGATGCCGGCGATGACGTGGTCGAGGGCCTCCGCCGCGTCGAGGTCGTCGAGCTCCAGCGGCAGCTCCGTCTCGCGCAGGACGCGGCCGACGGTGTCGAAGATGGCCAGGCGGGTGGTCTTCAGGCCCAGGTGCGCGCCGACGTGCAGCCACGGTGGTTCCGTCGGTGCCAGCGGCACCCGCGGGCGGCCGCCGCCGCGGCCGGTGATGAGGTCCGGGCGCTCCGCGATGAGCCCCGCCTCAATCAGCGCCTTCACGCCGCGCGCCACCGTCGGCTGCGACAGGCCGGTCGACTCCGCCAGCTCGGGGCGGGTCACCGGCCACTGCAGGCGGATCTGGTGGTGCAGCCGGCCCGCCGGGGTGACGGGCAGGCGGAAGGCGGGGTGGGGGCCGATGCTTGCCGACGGCAGCTCGGCGACGGGCGCGGTCATGGGGGACATCATCGAACAGACAGACCAGTCTGTCAATTTCCTTGGGCGGCGGGGTGCCCGGACTGTGGGACGATGGGGGCATGGAGCCCTACGACGTCGCAATCCGGGACGAGGACATCCGCCTCGGCCAATTCCTCAAACTCGCCAACCTCGTCGAAACCGGCGGCCTGGCGAAGGAAGTCATCGCCGAAGGCCAGGTCGAGGTCAACGGCGAAACCGACACCCGCCGCGGCAAGCGGCTGCGCCCCGGCGACGTCGTCACCGTCGCCGGCGTCTCCGCCCGCGTCGCCCGCCCCGGGGACGTCGCCGACGACGAGGACGACTACTTCGACGAGGCCACCGCCGACGACGACTTCGACCCGGAGAAGTGGCGCAACATGTAGCGCGGGTACCATTCCCGACAGTCGCGCGGGGCCGCACCGCAGCCCCGCGGCAACGGAAGCAGTGAAGGAACGCCAATGCCCGCTTTTCCCGCCGAATTCGGCATGCCCGTCCGCGTCGACCTCGTGTCCGCCGCGCCCCGCAAGTCCGAGCGCTTCTACCGCGACCTCCTCGGTTGGGAGTACGCCAAGGACGAGGGCGACGCCGCCCGCCGCGTCGCCCGCCTGAGCGGGATGCCCGTCTCCGTGCTCTTCGGCGCCGACGGCGACGACCGCGACGGGGCCAACCAGTGGCGCGTGAACTTCCACGTCGACGACGTCGCCGGCGTCGTGGCCAAGGCCCGCGAACTCGGCGCCGAGGTCACCCAGGAGCCGGTCGAGCTCATCGACGGCGGCGCCATGGCCGTCATCGCCGACCCCTCCGGCGCGCTGGTCGGCCTGCTGGAGCAGGCCGGCGGCCAGGCCTTCCTCACCGCCGGCGAGCCCGGCGCCCCCGTCTGGTTCGAGCTCCTCGCCGGCGACAACGCCGGGTTCGACGAGGTCGTGGAGTTCTACCACGAGCTCTTCGGCTGGGACATCACCGTCCGCACCCGCACCGACAGCGGCTCCTACGCCATCGCCAACGAGAACGGCGCCCCCTTCGCCGGGCTCGTCGCCGGCGCCGGCTTCACCGGCTGGATCGCCTACCTCGGCGTCCTCAGCGTCGACCAGGCCGTCAAGCGCACCCAGGAGCTCGGCGGCGAGGTCATCGTCGGCGTGCAGGACACCGAATTCGGCCCGCTGGCCACCATCGCCGACCCCGCCGGCGCCACCACCGTCCTGTGCGAGGTGCCGCCGCCGCCGGAAGAGGAGCTGCGCGAGTCCGATCCGCTGGAGGGCATCGACCTCAGCATGTTCAAGCAGGGGTAGGGCCCCCGCTTACAGAGCCTCCGCCACGGCGGCCGCGAACTCCGCGGTGGTCGCGGTACCGCCCAGATCACGCGTCGGGCTTTCCCGCAGCGCCGTGCGGACGGCCGCACGCAACCGGGCGGCGCCGTCGGCGAGCCCCAGGTGCTCGCCGCACATCGCCGCGGCCAGCAGGAACGCGGCCGGATTGGCCACGCCCCGCCCGGCGATGTCGGGGGCGGAGCCGTGCACCGGCTCGAAAACCGCGAACTTTGCGCCGACGTTCGCCGACGCCGGCAGCCCCAGCCCGCCCATCAGGCCGGCGCCGAGGTCGGAGAGGATGTCGCCGAGCAGGTTCTCCGCCGCAATCACGTCGAACTTCCCCGGGTCATTGACCAGCTCCATCGCGATGGCGTCGGCGTTGGCCACGGTGAACCCCACGTCCGGGAACTCGGCGGCCACCTCCGCCACCGTCGACTCGATGATGGCGCCGGACTCCCGCAGGATGTTCGGCTTGTCCGCCACCAGCACCCGCCGCCCCAGCCCGGCCGCCGTACGCAGCAGCCGCAGCCAGCCGAAACGGGTGGTCACGCGCAGCGCCACCGCGGTCTCCGCCGGGGCCGAGCGCCGCACCGTCGCATCCCGCTTCACGACGTCCCACAGCCCCGCCGGACCGTCGCCCATGTTCAGGTCATGGGAATACAGGCCCTCCGTGTTCTCCCGGACGACGGTGAAGCCGAAGGCGGGGTCGTCGGAAAGCAGGTCGTCGATGGGCCGCACGTTGGCGAAAAGATCGAGGCGCTGCCGCAACTGCAGGACGGGGGAGCGGTAGCGCAGCCCCGTGCCCCGCAACTCGGGCGCGAGCTCGGCCTCCGCGGCGCGCGCGGGCTTGGAGGTGATGGCGGCGAGCAGCGCGGCGTCCGCCGACTCCAGCGCCGCCCACGTGGCCGCGGGCACCGGATCGCCGTCGCGGCACCAGCAGCCCCAACCAATCTCGGCTTCCGTGAACTCCCAGGATGGGAAAATGCGCCCGAGCAACGGGCGGGCGGCGTCGACGATCTCCGGGCCAATGCCGTCGCCGGGCAACAGGACGATGCGGTGGGACATGCCCCGAGCTTAGGGCGCGGCGAATGTCACCGGCACCGACACCACGTCGGCGAAGCCTTCGGTGTGGTCGCCGAAGACGGTCAACGAGCAGGAATCGGTGCGGCAATCGACGCCCTCGCCGGAGGCCGACGCGGTCAACGTGCCCGTGAAGACGCCGTCCGCCGGCAGCGGTGACGTGCCGCCCCGGTTCGACAGCCACAGCTGGGTGCCCGGCGTCGCGCGGTCGCCGGTGCACGACGGCGCCGGGGCGCCCTCCGCGCGCTCCCCGCAGAACGCCACGTAATAGCCGCCGAACGCCGGATCCAGCCCCTCGAGGGTCACGGTGACCTCGGCGCCGTCGGCGATGTCCTCCGCAGGCGACACCGTCGCCGTGACCCCATCGCCGGTGGCGGTGGCTTCGGCGGCCGCCTCCGCGGTGGTCGAAGTGGCTTCGGATGTGTCGGCGGTGCCGTCGGTGCCGCATGCGGCGAGGAGTGCGGTGAGGGCGAGGGCGGAAACGGTGGCGGACCTGCGGGCAATCTTCATGGAAGTGGTCTCCTTCGGGGAGTGATTGTCGGGCCACGTGATGTGGGCGGCGCCCATGTTAGCATCGGCACCCAGGCAAGCCTAAGGTAACTAAGGGTGCCCTGTGTGGTTTTTATTAGTCGGGGCCATCCCCGGCCCCGAAAAGCAATCGAGGAAACAACTCCCCATGTCCCAGACAATGCCCCTCACCAGCAGAAGCTGCGGCGGCGCCGTGGCGGTCGCGCTGTTGTGCATCGTCCTCATCGCGGCCCTCGCCGGCTGCTCCACCGCGGACGGCGGTACGCCGCCGGGTGGGCACCGTTCCGCCGATCTACCGCCCACCGACCCGACGGTGCGCTTGACGGGCCCCACCCCCGCCGAAAACGCCCCCAAGCGGATCATCGCCCTGGACCGCGCAGGCTCCATCTCCCGGATGGTGTGGGCCCTCGGCCTCGGCGACCGCCTCGTGGGCCGCGACACCGCCACCGACTTCCCCGGCGCCGCCGACCTGCCCCAGATCACGCCCGGCGGCCACTCCGTCAACGCGGAGGCCGTGCTCGCGCTCCAGCCGGATCTCATCCTCACCGACGGCACCATCGGCCCCTCCCGCGTACTCGAGACCATCGCCGACGCCGGGGTCGCGGTCATCGAGATTCCCGGTGAGCGGACCCCGGCAAACATCCGGCAGCTGGCCGTCGCCGTCGCCGACGCGGTCGGCCTCGACGGGCGCGGCGAAGAGGTCGGCGACGCGATCGTCGCCGAACTCGACGAAGCCACCGACCGGGCGCACGAGCGGGCCGATGGCCGCCGCATGATCGTGCTGTACCTGCGCGGCACGTCGATCGCGATGATCGGCGGACCCGAATCGGGGGCCGGCGAGCTCATCGAAAGGCTCGGCGGCGTCGACGCCGCAGCGGACCTCGGCATCGAGGGGTCCTTCACCTCGCTCACCCCGGAAGCCCTGGCCAAGGCCGCGCCGGACACCGTCATCGTCATGAGCCACGGGCTCGACTCCATCGGCGGGCCGGAGGGGCTGAACTCCCTGCCGGGAATGTCGAACACCCCGGCCGGCGCCAACGGCAGCGTTCTCGACGTGCCCGACTCGCAGCTGCTGTCCTTCGGCCCGGACACCCCGCGCGTCCTCGCCGCCATGGCCGACGCCCTCTACGGGCGGGCCGGGGCATGACCTCCGTCAAGGAAGCGCCCGCCGTCGTCCAGGCGTCGCTGGCCGTGGCCGTGGTGGCGGCCATCGCCTGGTCGGTGACCGTGGGGCAGTTCGGCACCGGCGCCGCCGATTCCCTGCGATCGATCTTCGGCGCAGGCGACGCCACGGCCGTCGTCTGGACCGTGCGCCTGCCCCGCATCGCGTTATCGCTGGTCGTCGGAGCCGGCTTGGCCATCGCCGGGGTTGCGCTGCAGGCCGTGTTCGGCAACCCGCTGGCCGAACCCGGGCTCATCGGGGTCTCCTCCGGCGCCGCCGTGGGGGCGGCCGCCGTCACCGTAGCGGGCGGAGCGGCGCTGCCCGCGTTCCTCGGGGCGGCCGCGGCGGACTGGGTCATCGCGGCCGGCGCGTTCGCCGGGGGCCTCGCCGCCACCGCCATCGTCGCGGCCACCGCCCGCGGCAACCGGGACGTCGCCCGGATCATCCTCGTCGGCGTGGCCGTCAATGCCGTCGGCGGTGGGCTCGTCGCGGCCCTCACCTTCGTAGCCGGACCCGCCGCCCGCGACCGGATCGT
>DUOR01000192.1 GCA_012838715.1 Actinomycetales bacterium | reverse complement strand
CGGCACGTGTCCGCGGCGTGGACGTGGGAAGTGATGGGCGCGAGGTTGCGCAACATCCTCGCGGGGCCGCCCCACCGCAGGTAACCTCGGGTGTCATGAGCGACCGTACGCAAGGCGAAATCCTGATCGACGCCCCCGTGGGACGGGTCCTGGACGTCATCGGCGACGTGGAAAAGTACCCGGAGTGGGCCACCGGCACCACGCGGGCCGAGGTCACGCAGGAAGGCGATGCCCCGCTGCGGCCGCGTCGCGCGACGTTCACGCTGGAGACCGTCCTGAAGGACGTCTACGAGCTGGAGTACGACTGGGCCGACGACGGCGTCAGCTGGCAGCTGCTGTCCTCGCAGCTGCAGAAGTCGCAGACCGGCCGCTACGTGCTGTCCGAGACCGCGGAGGGCACGACGAAGGCGGTGTACGAGTTGGAGATCGTCACCAACGTGCCGATGCTGGGCATGCTCCGCCGCAAGGCGCAGCACCGCATCGTGGACACGGCCCTGAAGTCCCTGAAGCGCCGTGTGGAGGATCCGTCGGCGTGACCGCCGGCCCACCTTCCGACGGAGCGCCATTCCCGGCCGGCCCGGCCGGCCCCCATCCCGTCTACCTGTTCGCCGGCGTGCCCGACGGCGCGTCCACGGCCGCCGAGCTGCGCGTGCCGTCCGACGTCCCCGACGACCTGGTCTGGGCGGACGACCGCCTCGACGCCGTCGGCGATTCCGTGCACCTGATGCGCCAGATGGGCGCCGACCCGGCGGTGCTGTCCACGCTGACCGGCTTCGCGGGCCTGGAGCGCCTGCTGGTGTGGGGCAAGGCCCGCGCCACGTCGGGGTTCGTCCCCGCGGGCGTGCGCATCGGCGTCAGCGTCGACCGCCAGCTGTCGTGGCTGCGGCGCGTGCAGGGGCCGGAGCAGTTCGCCGACATCCTCGACCTGATCAGTCCCCGCGTCGACCGCCACCGGTCGATGCCCGACGTGTTCGGCGATCGTTCCCGCCGCGCGAAGCTGATGGAGTCGCTGTGGGCGTGGGGCCGGTCGTGGCAGCGGTTCGTGGAGGCCGGCGGGGTGCGGTTGCGCGCCGAGGCCGACCTCGACGACCGTGTCGCGGCGGCCGCAACCTGGATCGGCGTGGTCGTGGAGACCGGCGCCGCCGTCGAGCGCCCCGCCCTGAAGCTCGCCCACCTGGGCCGGGACGACGACGGTGCGCCGCGGTTCCGCGTGCGGGTGCGCGCCCCCCTCGTGCTTGCCGACGCCACCGGCGACCCGGTGGATTCGATTGCCGTCAATGCCGGGGAGTCCATGCTCGTCATCACCGTCGGCGGCTGGTCCCGCAGGTTCGCGGCGCCCGCCGTGCTGTCGGTGTGCGCGATCGATTCGGTCGAGGCCGAAGCTCCCGGCACGTGGGCCGACGGTTGGGGGGATATCCTGATCGGGTTCCGCGCCGACCCGGCCGAACTGCCGGAACACAACTGATGCCGAACCCTCACCCCATGCCCTGACGCTGTGCCCTGACCCCATGCCCTGACCCCGACGGGAGTTCGATCGTGCCCCACGCCATCCCGCCCCCTTCCGGCGAGTTGCGGATCGGTTTCGACATCGGCGGCACCCATTTCCGGGCGGCGGTCGTCGATTCGGGCGGGCGCATCGTCGACAGGCTGCAGAAGTCGTCGAACGGCACGGCGGAGGCGCTGGAGGACGGGATCGTCGAGGCGGTGCACGAGGTCCTGGCCCGCTTCCCGCGGGTCACGGGCGTGGGCCTGGCCGTCGCCGGTTTCCTCGACCCGGAGCGCCGCCGGGTGCGGTTCGCGCCCCACCTGCCCTGGCGCGACGCCGACGTGGCGCGGCGGCTGGGGGAGCGGCTGCCGATCCCCGTTACCCTGGAGCACGACGCCAACTCCGCCGCCTGGGGCGAGTCCCGCTACGGCGCGGCGCAGGGCGCGGGCACCTGGGTGCTGTTCGCCCTGGGCACCGGCATCGGCGGGGCGCTCATGCACGGCGGCGAAATCTACCGCGGCGCATTCGGCACCGCCCCCGAGT
>DUOR01000191.1 GCA_012838715.1 Actinomycetales bacterium | reverse complement strand
GGCGGCGATCGCGGGGGAGACCGCGGTGGCCGGGGCGGGTCCGCCAAGTTCGGCAAGCACCAGTGGAAGCAGCCCGAGCAGCCGCAGCGGTACCGGCCGCCGCGGCGGGGTGACGTCGTGAAGCTCCTCGGTTCGCGCTCGATGCTCCCCGCGATCGTGTTCATTTTCTCGCGCGCGGGATGCGAGGGTGCGCTGCAGCAGCTCGGCGCGACGCGGATGGAGCTGACGGACCAGGCGGAGCAGGAGGAGATTCTCGCCATCGTCGACGCGGGCGTCGCCGACATCCCGCCGGAGGATCTCGAGGTGCTGGGCTTCCGGCGGTGGCGCCGCATCGTGTCGCGGGGTTTCGCGGCGCACCATGCGGGGATGCTGCCGGCGTTCCGGCACATCGTGGAGAAGCTTTTCAACCGTGGCCTGGTGAAGGTCGTGTTCGCCACGGAGACGCTGGCGCTGGGCATCAACATGCCGGCCCGCACCGTGGTGCTGGAGAAGCTGGTCAAGTACAACGGCGAGGCGCACGTCGACCTGACGCCGGGCCAGTACACGCAGATGACGGGCCGTGCGGGCCGCCGCGGCATCGACACGCAGGGCAACGCGGTGGTGCAGTGGGCGCCGGCGATGGACCCGAAGTGGGTCGCGGGCCTGGCGTCGACGCGCACCTACCCGCTGGTGTCGACGTTCCAGCCGGGCTACAACATGTCCATCAACCTGCTGCGCACCCTCGGGCACGCCGAGGCGCGGAAGATGATGGAGAAGTCCTTCGCGCAGTTCCAGGCAGACGGCGACGTCGTCGGCGACGTCCGCGAGCTCGAGCGGGCGCGTGCCCGCGTGAAGGAGCTTTCCGACGAGCTCGGTTCGGCGGGCGCCGACGTCGAGGGCCTCATCAACTACCTGGATTTGCGGTCGGCGATTTCCGCGGAGGAGAAGTCGGCGAAGCGCCGCAACATCGAGGACCGGCACGTGGAGACGGTGACCATGCTGCGCCGGCTGCGGCGCGGCGAGGTGATTGCCATCCCGACGGGGCGGCGCGCCCAGCTGGCGGTCGTGGTGAAGGAGGACAATTCGCCGAAGAACCCGCGGCCGACCGTCGTCGGCGTCAACGGTTTCACGGGCAGGTTGGAGCCGGACTGGTTCCCGTCGGCGCCGGAGGTCCTGGGGCGGATTCGCCTGCCGAGGGATGCGTCGCACCGTCCGAAGCGGGCGGTCAACATCGTGAAGTCGGAGATTGACCGGGCGGGCATCCGCGGCCCGAAGCGCCTGCGCCGCCGGTCCGCCGTGACGTCGCCGGAGCTGAAGCGCCTGCGCCGGGAGCTGCGCGACCATCCGCTGCACGGCAACCCGGACGTGGAGGAGGCCGCCCGCGGCGCCGACGCCCTGCGCCGCGCCCAGGCCAACGTGGCCACCCTGGAGCGCCGCGTCTCCCAGGCGTCGGACACCCTGGCCCGCATGTTCGACCGCGTCCTCGACCTGCTCGGCGAGATGGACTACGTCGAATGGCCCGACGGCGATGGTTCCGGTGACGGTGCCGGCGCTCGTTCCGGCGTCGGCGCGGGTTCGAATATCGGCACCGCCACCCGCGTCGAGGGCCTGGGCGCCGCCGCGGCCCGCGATTCCGCGCTTGCCGACGACGACGCCGCCGCGTCCGCCCCCGACCCGGATTCCGCCGCGTCCGCCCCCGACCCGGAATCCGGGGATGGCGATGGTGCCGCGGCGGACGGCGTCGGAAAGCACCCCATCCCGGGTACCGCCCGCGCCGCATGGCGACCCGGCGAGCCGCGCGTGTCGGAGGAGGGCGAGCGGCTCGCGATGATCCACAACACCTGCGACCTGCTCGCCGCGCAGTGCCTGCGTCGCGGCATCTGGGAAAGCCTCGACCCCGCGGAACTCGCCGGCGCCGTGTCGACGCTCGTGTTCGAGAACCGGCGCGCGCAACAGGGTTCCGACGAAGTGCCGACCGAGCCGCTGGCCTCCGCCATCTCCGACACCCTGCGCATTTGGCAGGAACTCGTCGCCGACGAACGGCGCCACCGGCTGCCCATGACCCGCATGCCCGACATCGCGTTCGCGACGGCCATCCACCAATGGACGGCCGGCGCGCCCCTCGGCTACTGCCTCGCCGCCGCGGCCGACAGTGGTGCGGAGCTGACGCCCGGCGACTTCGTCCGATGGTGCCGTCAGGTCGTTGACCTGCTGGAACAGGTTCGGAAGACCGGGTACTCCCGCGAAATCCGAGACAACGCGCACGCCGCCGTGCAGGCCATCCGCCGCGGCGTGGTCGCACTGGGGCACTGACGCGCCGTTTCGGTGGGCGGGCGCCGGCGACCTGCGTCATGCGCCGTCGTTCGCCGCGCTGCACGTCGCCACCGCTGCGCCATGCGTCGGCACCGCTGCGCCCTGCGTCGACGTTTCGCTGCGCTTTCGCCGTCGTCCTGCACCAAGGGGGTCGTTTCGGTGCGCCCGAGACCCCTTAGTGCATCTGGATACACCGACACGAGTAGCAGATCTGACCACCTGGGGTTTTAGAGGCCCGAAAAGTTGGCGGTGTATCCAGATGCACTAACTCCCCGCGGGCACCTCCGAGATCCCCTCCCGGCCCTTTGAACATTCCCGGAATCGGGGGAGCCGCGCGGCGATCTCCGGCAAAACAACGTCGGCCACTGTTGCCGGCCGGGTCCGGACGCGCCCAGCCCTGCACGAGCTCCGCACGCGCCCGGCCCCCGGGCGCGCTCAGCCCTGCACGATCCCCACACGCGCCCAGCCCCGCACAAGCCCTGGACGCACCCAGCCCGCCGCGACCTTGTCCGCACGCACCCCGCACGCGTGCGGCGAAACCCAGGTATGTGACGTACACCGCACGTAGGGTGAGT
>DUOR01000021.1 GCA_012838715.1 Actinomycetales bacterium | reverse complement strand
CCGCCGCGTCCCGCTCGAACTGGTCGAAATCCCAGCCCCTCCCCGCGCCGAAGCCGAGGACCGCCCTGCCCCGCTTGCCGACGCCGCCCTCCGCCGCATTCCCCTCGTCCCCCGGGTTCCCCGCCGCGCCGGCGAGAGCGTCCCGGAATCCCTCGAGTACGGCGATTCGATCCGCCGGGTCGATGAAGGTCAGGACGTTTCCGGCGGCGACAATCAGGTCGAAGTCTCCGCTGGGGTGGGTGCCGGTGGGGTGGGCGTCGGAAAGCTCCTGCTCGGCGGCGTTCGACAGCACCTCGCCCAGCCCGGCCAAGTCCCCCACCAGCCACGTCCCGCCGGGCTGGCGGTTGCGGGCGACCGAGATGAGGTACGGGTCGATGTCGACGCCGACGACCTCATGGCCCCGGCCCGCGAGGTAACCGCCGAGGCGGCCCTGCCCGCACCCCGCGTCGAGGATGCGGGCGGTGCGGGGAGCCATCGCGTCGATGAGCCGCGCCTCCCCGTCGATGTCACGCCCCTGCGCGGCGAACTGCTCCCATCGCTGCGCGTACCTGCGCGAATGGGAGGGATCGGCGGCGACGATCTCGGACCAGGTGCGATGGGTGCTCATGGCGCCAGTATCCCCGACCCGCCGCCACCCCCGCAGACGACGAAGCCCCCGCCACCCCGGTGACCCGGGGTGGCGGGGGCGTCGTCAAGCGACGGAGAATCCGCGAAAAGAACCGCTTAGCGGGCCTTCTCGATGATCTCGATCAGGCGGAAGTGCTTGTCCTTCGACAGCGGGCGGCACTCCTCGATGCGGACGCGGTCGCCGACGCCGGCTTCCTCGTTCTCATCGTGGGCCTTCACCTTGGAGTTGCGGCGCATGATCTTGCCGTACAGGGCGTGCTGCTTACGGTCCTCGAGCTCGACGACGATGGTCTTCTGCATCTTGTCGGACACGACGTAACCCGAGCGGACCTTGCGGGCGCCGGCATCAGTCTGGTTCATGGTTTCCTCGCTCATGCCGCATCACCATCGGTGGGGGCGGCGGACAGTCCGAGCTCACGCTCGCGCATCACGGTGTAGATGCGGGCGATGTCCTTGCGGACGGTGCTCAGGCGGCGGTTGTTGGTCAGCTGACCGGTGGCCATCTGGAACCGGAGGTTGAACAGCTCCTCCTTGGACTCCTTGAGCTTGGCGACCAGGTCCTCGTTGTCCAGCGAGCGGAGCTCGTGGGCGGCAATACCGTTCGACATCAGTACTGATCCTCCTTCCGGACGACTCGGGTCTTGCAGGGCAGCTTCGCGCCGGCGCGCTTCAGCGCCTCAATCGCGGTCTTCTCGTCCGGGTAGGACATCTCGAACATGATGCGGCCCGGCTTGACGTTGGCGACCCACTTCTCCACCGGGCCCTTACCGGAACCCATGCGCACGCCGAGCGGCTTCTGGGTCAGGGGACGGTCCGGGAAGATGTTGATCCACACCTTGCCACCACGCTTGACGTGGCGGTTGATGGCGATACGGGAAGCCTCGATCTGGCGGTTCGTGATGTACGCCGGCTCGAGGGCCTGCAGGCCGTAGTCACCGAAGGTCACCTTGGTGCCGCCCTTGGAAACACCGGTGCGGTGCGGACGGTGCTGGCGACGGTACTTGACGCGCTTCGGGATGAGCATGAATTAGCCCTCCTTCTTCTCGGAGGCCCGCTGGCGGCGCTGGCCGCCACGGCGCGGGCGCTCACGGCGGTCGCGACGCTGACCGTCACGACCGGCGTTCATCTCGGACTCGCGACGGCCACCGATGACGTCACCCTTGTAGATCCACACCTTGACGCCGATGCGGCCGAAGGTGGT
>DUOR01000190.1 GCA_012838715.1 Actinomycetales bacterium | reverse complement strand
GGGGCCACCGCCAGGCGGGCGACGGCGCGGACGGGGGCGTCGGAAAGCAGGGGAGGGCCCGCGGGCCCCTCCAGGATGACGACGCCATGGTCGAGGCCCTGGTCGGGCACCTCGACGCCGGCCCAGGTCAGCCCGGGCCAGGAATCCCGGACGGCGGCCAGCGCCTCCTCGGCTAGGCGAACCATTCGGTCGGCGGGCCCGCCTGGAGGAGGAGCGTGAACACGACGGCGATGCCGACGATGAGGATCAGCGCCGCGGCCAGCGGGCGGCGCACGATGGGCGCGAGGATCTTCTCGGGCAGGGTGCGCGGGGTCTCGTCGGTGTCGCGGAAGCGCCACGGGCCCTCGAGCTTCCCGGCCTTCAGCGTCGCGCGCTCGAAGGGCACGGTCATGTAGGGGATGACCGCCGAGGCCAGGCCCGTGATGCCGCGGCCCGCGGACCAGCCCTGGTTCACCCACACGAGCACGGTGGTCACCGCGTAGGAGAGGAACACGAAACCGTGGATCGAACCGCCGATGGTGGTGGCCATGTCCAGGCCGGCGGCGTACTTGAGGATCATGCCGATGATGAGGATGGTCCACGTGACCATCTCGGCCAACGCGAGCTTCCCGTACAGCGACTTCGGAGTTTCCATGCCCATGAAATTACGGGCCGGCGGGGTGCGGCGGCAAAACGCGCCCGCGGGTGCGACTTTTGATTGACCCTGGCGCACACGTGTTCGGATGCTGTGGTAACAATGGTGGCGTGATGCAGGGAAGTGGACACGTGCGGGTGATGGGCATCGATCCGGGGTTGACCCGGTGCGGCCTGTCGATCGCCGACGGCGGCCGCGGCCGCGCGGTCACGCCGATTGCGGTCGGCGTGGCGCGCACCCCCTCGGACGTCGACCTGCCGGAGCGCCTGCTGCGGCTGTCGAACGCCGCGGAGGAGTGGATGGACCGCTACGAGCCGGACGTGGTGGCGGTGGAGCGCCTGTTCGAACGCGGCAACGTGTCGACGGTGCTGCAGACCGCCCACGGTTCCGGCGTCCTGCTGCTGGCGGCCGCGAAGCGCGGGCTGCCGGTGCACATGTACACCCCGTCGGAGGTCAAGAAGGCGCTGACCGGCAACGGCCGCGCCGACAAGAGGCAGATGACCACGATGGTGACCAGGATTCTGGGGCTGTCGGAACCTCCGCAGCCGGCCGACGCCGCCGACGCGCTGGCGCTGGCCATCTGCCATTGCTGGCGGGCGCCGCTGCTGGCGCGCACGAAGGAGGCGTTGGGATGATCGCGTCGTTGCGGGGAACCGTCATCGACATGGGCGCGGGGTTCGTCGTCGTGGAATGCGGCGGCGTGGGCCACCTGGTGCAGGTCACCGCGAAAACGGCCGCGGGGCTGACCCGCGGCGAGGAGGGCTTCCTGCGCACCGCCCTGGTGGTGCGCGAGGACGCCATGACCCTCTACGGCTTCGGCGCCGAGGCCGAGCGCGACATGTTCGACGTGCTGCAGACCGTCTCCGGCCTGGGCCCCAAGCTCGCCATGGCGGTGCTGCAGGTCCTCGATCCGGCGGAGATCGCGCTCGCGGTCAACGCGGGCGACGGCAAGAAGCTGCAGATGGCCAGCGGCGTCGGCAAGCGCATGGCGGACCGCATGGTCCTCGAGCTCAAGGGCAAGGTCGCCGAGTTCGAGGCGCCCACCGCCGCGCCCGCGGCCCCCGAACGCCCCGGCGCCGGCGC
>DUOR01000189.1 GCA_012838715.1 Actinomycetales bacterium | reverse complement strand
TCACGGCACGATTCGGGTTGGATATTCTGCGCTATTTCCCGGGACGACACGCCCGCAAGATCCAGTCCCCGGCGTACTTCGCGGTCTGCGAGGATGACTCGGTCGCCCCGCCGCGCCCCACCCTGCGGCATGTGCGGAAGGCCCCGAAGGGCGAAGTGCGAATGCAGCCCGGCGGGCACTTCGACATCTACGTCGGCGATGCCTTCGAGCACAACGTCGCCGAACAGCTGGCCTTTCTCGCACGGCACGTCCCGACTGCCGTCAACGAGCGGTGAGCCGCACCGCAGGCTGGCTTTCCCCAAGGATCAGACGCCCCTGATCTACGAATATGTGTACTCCGCACTCCCGGGTCATGCGCGGAGAACGAACTCCTCGACGTCGCCGTCGGAGATGCGGACGACGTCGGCCATGGCCTTGTCCATGTCGATCATAAAGCCCTGCCACCCGGCGCGCCGAGCCTCCGGGCCGAGAGGCTTCCGGGGGACGAACATTTCCGCGGTTTGCAGGTCGCGGGGCAGGAAGTAGATGCTGGCCTGCCCGACCTCATTGACCAGGACGACGTAGAGGCTGAAGTAGATGCCCGCTTCCATGCGTTCACGCTGCGGGCCCCATGCGGCACCGAGGATCGTGCCGGTGATGGTGTCCGGCAGTTCCCCCTTGATCCGCTTCGACTTCACCTGAGCCAGGTAGCCGCAAAAGTCGCAGACGAGATCGGCACATTTGAAGTTCGGGGGCAGGAGTTTGAACGACTTGTCGGTGCGCTTGCACCCCGGGCAACGGGCATGCTTGGCGACGAGTTCTTCTCCCGCCGTGCCGAGTTTCTGGTTCGTCGTGGCCATGTCATGTTCCTCCTCAACGGTGCGCGCTCTTCTGCGCGCGTGCGTCGGCCCGTGGCCCAGCCTCCGATGCCGGGACATCCTGCCCCCATCTTGCTAGATTCTGGGTCAAGACCACTTGAACGAAGGAACGGGGCCATGACCACCTCGGCGGAATTGCGCGAGATCTCGGCCGCACATGGGCTCACATGGCCCGAGGAGTACTTGAAGCTCGCCGACGACGGCATGGTGGACGTGTCCCCCACCGGCGCCGAGATCCCGCTGCTGCACTTCAGCACGAACTTCGAGCTGCTCGGGGCCAAGGACATCGCCCGCCGATTGGAGATGTTTGCGGAGCCGGACGATTTCCGGAACATCGATCCCGCCGAGGGCCTGTTGCCTTTCGGGATGGAGCCCGGCGGCAACCTCTATTGCTTCCGTACCGGGGCCGCCGGCGCGGGTCCGGTCCCCGTGGTTCTGCTGCAGAACGATTAGCAGGAGGATGAGCGGCTCGCACCGGATCTCGCCGGGTTCATTTTCGCGGAGATGGTCGGGACGTCCGCCGAGTTCTACGACGACGATTACCTGGGCGAGGGCGAGCCCCGTCGTAACGCGGAAGCCTGGCTCCAGTCGCACGAGCCCTACCTGGGGCAGGAGCAGGCCGCGGCGCTCCGCGAACTCTTCGCGCGTCCGCTCATCGTGCGTGACGACGACTCGATGGGGTTCCTCGAGTTCGCGGAGGTGGATGAGCTGGTGGACCCGGTTCTGCGGTATCCGGAACGCCACGAGCCGATACTGCTCTGGGATCGCGGGTAGCTCCCCCCCTCCGCCGACGGGGGGCGTGCGGCTCCCCGACGGTGGTTCTACGCCTCGAGCACGTAGCGCAGGATCTCCACGACCTGATCGGTGGTGGTGCACCACGCCTGGGCGGCCGCGTCGACTTCCTTGAGCGGGTGGACGATGTCCTCGCTGTGCAACGTGACGTAGGGCTTGTCCAGCGCGGCGCAGTAGCCGGCGTCGAAGGCCGCGTTCCACTGCTTGTACTGGTCGCCGAAACGTACGACGACCATGTCGGCCTTCTCGATCAGCGTGCGGGTGCGGATGGAGTTGACCTTCGACGACTGGTGGTCGCGCCAGAACCCGGCGGGCGCCGCGCCCAGGTGATCGCCGGCAGCGTCGCTGGCGGGATGATCGGTCACCGGAGCGGTGAACACCACGTCCAGCCCGGCCGCCTCCGCGCCGCGCTGGATCTCCTCGCGCCAATCGGTGTGGATCTCGCCGGACAGGTAGACGTTGAAGCTCAAGGCCGATTCTCCTTCATCGATGGTCCCCGATCGGACCGTTGTCGTGCGGACCATGGGTGTGCCATTCGCAGACCGTTGTCATGACCGCAATTCATCGATCGACCGTACCCGAGCCTTCGTCTCACCGCCCCCTCTCCGGAAACGGCGGGAACCACCGACCGAAGACCTTGGTCGGACCAGCTCAGGCGGACTGGAGCGGCTCGATGTCGTTCAGGGAGTCTCCCAGCGCATCCATCTCGACCTCGAGGTCGTAGTGGGACTGCAGGTTGATCCAAAACTGCGGATCCATCGCGAAATAACGCCCCAGCCGCAAGGCCGTGTCCGCGGTGATGCGCCGCTTGCCGTGGACAATTTCATTGATCCGCCGGGGAGGCACTCCGATGGCAACGGAAAGCTTGTGCTGCGTGATTCCAAAACCCTTGATGAAGTCCTCCATGAGCACTTCACCCGGGTGGATGGGATCCCACTTGTCAGTGGTAATCGACGAGTTCGACATTCTCGGCACCTCCTTCGGTCCAGTTGAAGCAAATCCGCCATTGATCGTTGACGCGGATACTGTGCTGCCCGACTCGATCACCCTTGAGCATCTCCAGCCGATTGCCGGGTGGCACGCGAAGTGAGTCCAGCACACGAGAAGCATTGATCTGGGCTAGCTTTCGGATCGCAACCCTCTGGATCCGGGGATCGATCGATGGCACCTTTTCGCGATGCCACAGACGTTCGGTCGCCTTGTCCGCGAAGGATCTGATCACGTTCGAAGTTTAGATCGCTTAACGCGAAGCGTCAATAACGCGAAGCGTCATTCGACGTGATGGCAACAGATCGCCGAGCCCAGCCGCGGTCTGGCGATCCCGAAAACCAGGTCCGGATCGTCGGCGTCCTAGCGGATCAGATCCATCGCGCGGGCCTGATCCAGCGCCGCCAAGTGCGGCAGCGGATCGATGCCCATGTCGGCGACGTAGGCGGTGAGCAGCTCACGGACCGTCGCCTCCAAGTCGGCGCGATCCCAGGGCTTGGCGATGTAGTGGTCGAGATCCGCCTCGTTGACCGCGACGATGGTGTCCTTCAACTGCGCCTGTCCGGTCACCAGAACCTTGCGGGTGGCGGCGGTGCGGTCGTCGTCCAT
>DUOR01000020.1 GCA_012838715.1 Actinomycetales bacterium | reverse complement strand
CGCGAAACGTCGCGGCCGGTGCGCATCGCCGGCGCCGGCATCCTGATTGCGGCCCTGCTCGCCGTCATCGCATGGGCGGTGCTGTGGTTCACGCCCCTCGCCACCGTCGAGAACATCGAGGTCGAGGGCGTCGTCCACGGCGACGCCGCCGCGATCACCGAGGCCTCCGGCATCACGACGGGGGAGCAGCTCGCCCGGGTGGACACCGGCGCCGCGGCGCGGAACATCGCGTCGGAGCCATGGGTCGAGCGGGCCACCGTCGGCCGCGGCTGGCCGTCCACCGTGCAGGTGGAGATCACCGAGCACGTGCCCGCCGCCTTCATCCGCGCCACCGACGGCGAGCACCTGTTCACCGCCGACGGCGTCGAGTTCCTGGTGGCCCCGCCACCGGAGGGCACGGTCGAGTTCGCGCGGATCCCGCGCGTTGACGACCCGGAGCCCGGCAAGCTCAGCCCCCGCCCCGAGGTGATGGAGGCCGCGCTGGACGTGCTGGCCGCCCTTCCGGAGCGGGTGCGCGCCGAGACCGCCCGCATCGACGCGCCCGGCGCCGCCGAGGTCACCGTCATGCTCCACGACGGCCGCGAAATCCACTTCGGGTCGGCGGACCGCGCCGAAGAGAAGGGCCGCGCCGCCGAGATCGTCATGGACCGCGAGGGCCAGCGGTGGACGGTGGCCAATCCCGCGGAACCCGCGCTGCGCAACTGAGTTATTTCCAGTTCCACCCCGGACCGCCCTGGATTCCTCCGGAAGAATCCGGTCCAATCCGGGCGCCGAAAATGGGGCCCCGGCCGCCCGATCGGCGCGTCGGAAAGCCCCATTCACCCCTGCCCGCCACAGCGGTCACATGCGCCCCAATTTAGCCCTCAACCACTACTTGAGGGTGGCGACACGCCGGGCCGTCGATGGCGGCGCCGCACCCGGACATGGGTGATGATGGGACGCACGGAAGCCGGGACACTCGGCCGGGAATCGCAGCTACCCGGGAAGTGCGGCATCGGCTTACAGCAGACGAAAAGCACCAGAACCTACAGCACCAGAACCTAAGGAAGGGCGAGAACAACCCCATGACCTCCCCGAACAACTACCTCGCCGTGATCAAGGTCGTCGGAGTCGGCGGCGGTGGCGTCAACGCCGTCAACCGGATGATCGAGGAGGGCCTCAAGGGCGTCGAGTTCATCGCCGTCAACACGGACTCCCAGGCTCTGATGTTCACCGACGCCGACGTGAAGCTCGACATCGGCCGCGAGGCCACCCGCGGCCTGGGCGCCGGCGCGAACCCGGCCGTCGGCCGCACCTCCGCCGAGGACCACAAGGACGAGATCGAGGAGACCCTCAAGGGCGCCGACATGGTCTTCGTCACCGCCGGCGAGGGCGGCGGCACCGGCACCGGCGCCGCCCCGGTCGTGGCGTCCATCGCCCGCAAGAACGGCGCGCTGACCGTCGGCGTCGTCACCAAGCCGTTCACCTTCGAGGGCAAGCGCCGCACCAACCAGGCGCTCGAGGGCATCAAGGAGCTCCGCGAGGCCTGCGACACCCTCATCGTCATCCCGAACGACCGGCTGCTCCAGATCGGCGAGAAGAACATCGGCATGATGGAGGCCTTCCGCGCCGCCGACGAGGTGCTCTTCAACGGCGTCCAGGGCATCACGGACCTCATCACCACCCCGGGCATGATCAACGTCGACTTCGCGGACGTCCGCTCCGTCATGGCCGACGCCGGTTCCGCCCTGATGGGCATCGGCTCCTCCCGCGGCGAGAACCGCGCGCAGCAGGCCGCCGAGATGGCCGTCAACTCCCCGCTGCTGGAGACGACCATGCAGGGCGCCAAGGGTGTGCTGCTCTCCTTCGCCGGCGGTTCCGACCTGGGCCTCATGGAGGTCCACGAAGCCGCGACGCTGGTCTCCGACCAGGCCGACGAGGACGCGAACATCATCTTCGGCACCATCATCGACGACAACCTCGGCGACGAGGTCCGCGTCACCGTCATCGCCACCGGCTTCGACGCCGCCAACAAGCGCGCCGACGCCCCGGCGCAGGCGGCCCCGGAGGCCCGTCCGGCGCAGCGCCAGGCCGAGCCGGCGTCCTCCCTGCCTGGCGGCGACAACCTCGGCGGCGACGACCGCGCCGAGACCCCGGACGGCCGCCCGGTCGAGCACGACGCCGACCGCGACCGCGATTCCTCCGAGTTCACCCCGCGCACCCGCGTCTCCGGCGGTGGCCTGTTCACCGACGGCGGCGACCGCCGGGACCGCCGCGACGACCGCGAGGACGACTACCGCGGTTCCCACCGCCGGGGCCGTGGCCGCGACGACCGCAAGGACGACGGCCCGCAGCTCCCGTCCTGGGGCTTCTAGGGGCGGACGATGACCCACGCCCCCGCCGGGGGG
>DUOR01000188.1 GCA_012838715.1 Actinomycetales bacterium | reverse complement strand
GCGGGGCCGAGCGCCGGCGGGCGGCGTCGGCAAGCGGATGCGGGCATGCGAAAAGCCCCCGCCGGGAGGAACCAGCGGGGGCTTACGCGTGCGTCACGTAGTCGACGGCAGCTTGCTCATATTAGAGCTGGCGACCAACGTGCGCCTCGGCGCGCATGCGCTCGACCATGTGCGGGTAGTGCAGCTCGAACGCGGGGCGCTCGGAGCGGATACGCGGCATGGAGGTGAAGTTGTGGCGCGGCGGCGGGCAGGAGGTGGCCCACTCGAGGGAGTTGCCGTAGCCCCACGGGTCGTCGACCGTGACGACCTCGCCGTAACGCCAGGACTTGAAGACGTTCCACACCAACGGGATGACGGAGAGGCCCAGGATGAAGGCGCCGACCGTGGAAATCATGTTCAGGGTGGTGAAGCCGTCGGACTCGAGGTAGTCCGCGTAACGACGCGGCATGCCCTCGTTGCCCAGCCAGTGCTGGACCAGGAAGGTCAGGTTGAAGCCGATGAAGGTCAGCCAGAAGTGGACCATGCCCAGCTTCTCGTCCAGCATGCGGCCCGTCATCTTCGGGAACCAGAAGTAGATGCCGGCGTAGGAAGCGAAGACCAGGGTGCCGAACAGGGTGTAGTGGAAGTGCGCCACCACGAAGTAGGTGTCCGAGACGTGGAAGTCCAGCGGCGGGGAGGCCAGCATGATGCCGGTCAGGCCACCGAAGAGGAAGGTGACGATGAAGCCGAGGGCGAACGTCATCGGGGTCTCGAAGGTCAGGTGGCCGCGCCACATGGTGCCCAGCCAGTTGAAGAACTTCACGCCGGTCGGGACCGAAATCAGGAACGTCATGAAGGAGAAGAACGGCAGCAGGACCGCACCGGTGACGAACATGTGGTGCGCCCAGACGGCCATCGACAGGCCGGCGATGGACAGGGTCGCGAAGACCATGCCCGCGTAGCCGAACAGCGGCTTACGGGAGAAGACCGGGATGACCTCCGTGATGATGCCGACGAACGGCAACAGCAGGACGTAAACCTCCGGGTGGCCGAAGAACCAGAACAGGTGCTGCCACATGATGGCGCCACCGTTGGCCGGGTCGTAGATGTGGCCGCCCAGCAGGCGGTCGTACAGCACACCGAGGGCGGCGGCGGTCAGAATCGGGAAGATGAGCAGGGCCAGGATCGAGGTCACCAGGATGTTCCAGGTGAAGATCGGCATACGGAACATCGTCATGCCCGGGGCACGGAGGCAGAGCACCGTGGTGGTCATGTTGATGGCCGAGGCGATGGTGCCCACGCCACCGACGCCGACGCCGACGATCCACAGGTTCGAGCCGACGCCCGGGGAGTGGATGGAGTTCGACAGCGGGGAGTACATGGTCCAACCGAAGTCGGCCGCGCCACCCGGCGTCAGGAAGCCGGACAGCATCAGGATGCCGCCCACGGTGGTGATCCAGAAGCCGAAGGCGTTCAGACGCGGGAAGGCGACGTCCGGCGCACCAATCTGAAGCGGCAGGATGTAGTTGGCGAAGCCCCACACAATCGGCGTACCGAACAGCAGCAGCATCACGGTGCCGTGCATGGTGAAGAGCTGGTTGAACTGCTCATTGGACAGGAACTGGAGACCCGGCTGGAAAAGCTCAGCGCGGATCAGCAGGGCCATGAGCCCGCCCAGGAAGAAGAAGCTCATCGACATGATGATGTACATGATGCCGAGCTTCTTGTGGTCGGTCGTGGTGAGCATGTCCCACGCCCAGCTGCCCTTGGGGTCGTTACCGAGCGGCTGCGGCCGCTCTGCCACGGTCACTTCATGACCGGGGCGAGGCGCTACTGCAGTCATTGATCCTCCTGACTACGCGACTTCCCTGCAGTTCACAGGGTCATCAAAGTTTATTGCTGCCTGATGTTAGTGGAGGCGAGCCGACCGGAGCCAGCCCACCTCGCGTGTTACCTGGCCGAGTGTAACCCCGACCTGTGGATTTGTTAAGACCAGTTATGGGGTAGGGGGTATCGAAACCGCCCGTCGGCCCGCCTGAGCCTTACTGAGAATTCGCTTAAGCTGCGACAACGCAGTCTCACCTGGGATTCCGCGGCGACCACCTCTCGGCCGCCCCCGTTTCACCCCCGCGAGAAGTTCCCGCGATTTGCGGGAATCACTCGCAGGTCAGACTGTGACTTCCGCCTCAATCCAGTGGCCCCGCACATGACGCTCGTGCGGGACCTGAGAACAACCTTAGCGGAAGATGGGTTAGAAGTCCCAGTCCTCGTCTTCGGTGCTCTCCGCCTTGCCCATCACGTAGGACGAGCCGGCGCCGGAGAAGAAGTCGTGATTCTCGTCGGCGTTGGGGCTCAGCGCCGACAGGATGGCCGGGGACACCTTGCACTCGTCCGCCGGGAACAGGCCCTCGTAACCGAGGTTGTTGAGCGCCTTGTTCGCGTTGTAGCGCAGGAAGCGCTTGACGTCCTCGGTCCAGCCGAGTTCGTCGTACATGTCCTCCGTGTACTGGATCTCGTTGTCGTACAGCTCCAGCATGAGATCGAAGGTGTAGTCCTTCAGCTCCTCGCGGCGCTCCTCGGACTCGTTCTCCATGTTCTTCTGGTACTTGTACCCGATGTAGTAGCCGTGGACGGCCTCGTCGCGGATGATGAGGCGGATGATGTCCGCGGTGTTGGTCAGCTTCGCGTGGCTGGACCAGTACATCGGGAGGTAGAAGCCCGAGTAGAAGAGGAAGGACTCCAGGATGACCGAGCAGATGCGCTTCTTCTGCGGGTCGTCGCCCTCGTAGTAGCCGAGGATGATCTTCGCCTTGCGCTGGAGATGCTCGTTCTCCTCGCCCCAGCGGAACGCGTCCTGGATTTCCGGCGTCGACGCCAGGGTCTGGAAAATCGACGAGTAGGACTTCGCGTGCACCGACTCCATGAACGCGATGTTGGTGAGCACCGCCTCCTCGTGCGCCGTCAGCGAATCCGGCAGCAGCGACACCGCGCCGACGGTGCCCTGGATCGTGTCCAGGAGGGTCAGGCCGGTGAAGACGCGCATGGTCGTGCGCTGCTCGAGCTCGTTGAGCGTGTTCCAGCTCGGGATGTCGTTCGACAGCGGCACCTTCTCCGGCAGCCAGAAGTTGCCGGTGAGGCGATCCCAGACCTCGAGGTCCTTCTCGTCCGGGATGGTGTTCCAGTCGATGGCGGCCACCGGGCGCTCACGCGCGTCAATGTTCTTCTCGCGGTGGGCGGGAGTCGAAGCCGGCAGTTTTGCGGCCATGGAAAATCCTCTCCTTATTAATGTGTCGTTTGAAGTCTAATGAGCGCCCCGCCGAACCACCGGCCCGGAGGGGGTCGGACGGTTCACCGGATTCGGGTAAACCCCGGAAGCCAATCGGCTTCCGGGGCTGCCCGCCGGCGGGGGCGCCGGGGCGTCGTCAAGCAATGCTTTCCGGGGCGGGTGAGGCCCTTAGAGCATGCAGCTGACGCAACCCTCGATCTCGGTGCCCTCCAGCGCCACCTGGCGCAGGCGGATGTAGTAAATCGTCTTGATGCCCTTGCGCCACGCGTAAATCTGCGCGCGGTTGATGTCGCGGGTCGTCGCCGTGTCCTTGAAGAACAGGGTCAGCGACAGGCCCTGGTCGACGTGCTGCGTCGCCGCGGCGTACGTGTCGATGATCTTCTCGTAACCGACCTCGTACGCATCCTGGAAATACTCCAGGTTGTCGTTGTCCATGTGCGGCGCCGGGTAGTAGACGCGGCCGATCTTGCCTTCCTTGCGGATCTCGATCTTCGAGGCAATCGGGTGAATCGACGACGTCGAGTTGTTGATGTACGAAATCGAACCCGTCGGCGGCACCGCCTGCAGGTTGCGGTTGTACAGGCCGTGTTCCTGGATCTCCGCCTTCAGCTCGCGCCAATCGTCCTGAGTCGGCAGGTGGGCGGTCGAATTGGCGAAGAGCTCCTTCACCCGATCGGTCTTCGGCTCCCACACCTCATCGATGTACTTGTCGAAGAACTCGCCCGAGGCGTACTTCGAATCCTCGAAGCCACCGAACTTCACGCCGCGCTCCTTGGCGATCTTGTTCGACGCCTTCAGCGCCTGGAACAGGACCGCGTAGAAGTACATGTTCGTGAAGTCGATGCCCTCCTCCGAGCCGTAGTGGATCCGCTCGCGGCCGAGGTAACCGTGCAGGTTCATCTGGCCCAGGCCGATGGCGTGCGACTTCTCGTTGCCCTTGCGGATCGACGGCACCGAATCGATGGACGTCTGATCCGACACCGCGGTCAGGCCGCGGATGGAGGTCTCGATGGTGGAACCGAAGTCCGGCGAATCCATCGCCAGCGCCACGTTCATCGAACCCAGGTTGCAGGAGATGTCCTCGCCGATGTGGTCGTAGGACAGATCCTCGTGGTACGTCGACGGGGTCGACACCTGCAGAATCTCGGAGCACAGGTTCGAGTGGGTGATGCGGCCGGCAATCGGGTTCGCGTTGTTCACGGTGTCCTCGTACATGATGTACGGGTAACCGGACTCGAACTGGATCTCCGCGAGGGTCTGGAAGAAGGCGCGCGCGTTGATCTTCTTCTTCTTGATCCGCGGGTCCTCGACCATGTCGTCGTAGTTCTCCGAGATGTTCACGTCCGCGAACGGCTTGCCGTAGATTCGCTCCACGTCGTACGGGGAGAACAGGTACATGTCGTCGTTGTTGCGTGCCAGCTTGAACGTGATGTCCGGGATGACGACGCCCAGCGACAGCGACTTGATGCGGATCTTCTCGTCCGCGTTCTCGCGCTTGGTGTCCAGGAAACGCAGGATGTCCGGGTGGTGCGCGTGCAGGTACACCGCGCCGGCGCCCTGGCGGGCACCCAGCTGGTTGGCGTAGGAGAAGGAGTCCTCCAGCAGCTTCATCACCGGGATGACGCCCGACGACTGGTTCTCGATGTGCTTGATCGGCGCACCCTGCTCACGCAGGTTCGACAGCAGCAGCGCCACGCCGCCGCCGCGCTTGGACAGCTGCAGCGAGGAGTTGATGGCGCGGCCGATGGACTCCATGTTGTCCTCGATGCGCAGCAGGAAGCAGCTCACCGGCTCACCGCGCTGGGCCTTGCCGGAGTTGAGGAAGGTCGGGGTCGCCGGCTGGAAACGGCCGGTGATGATCTCGTCGACGAGGTGGCGGGCCATCTCCAGGTCGCCGTCGGCGAGGGTGAGGGCCACCATGCACACGCGGTCCTCGTAACGCTCCAGGTAGCGCTTCCCGTCGAAGGTCTTCAGCGTGTACGAGGTGTAGTACTTGTACGCCCCGAGGAAGGACTTGAAGCGGAACTTGTAGGAGTAAGCGTGCTTGAACAGCTGCTTGACGTCCTCGAACTCGTACTTGTCCAGCACCAGCGGGTCGTAGTACTTGTTCTCGACCAGGTAATCCAGCTTCTCCTTCAGCGTGTGGAAGAAGACGGTGTTCTGGTTGACGTGCTGCAGGAAAAACTGGCGCGCCGCCTCACGGTCCTTGTCGAACTGAATCCGGCCGTCGTCGCCGTAGAGGTTCAGCAGCGCATTGAGAGCATGGAAATCCAGCTCGTCCTTGCCCACCGGCTCCGCCACGGTCTTGCCCATCTCAGCCAATCTGATGCTCCTTCAAGCGACTGTTCTTCTTGTAGCGACTATTCGTTCTTTGGCGCCGGCGACGTTGGTGCCGGCATCCGTCGGAAAGCTGTGCGGGGTGCGGGGCCTAGGAGGCCGCCCGCTCCCGGAAAAAGTCCGCCAGTCCGGACCTTACGATGGCAACGTCCTCCTCGTTGCCCATCAACTCGAATCGGTACACGTACGGGACCTTGCACTTCTCGGCGACAATCTCGCCGGCCAGCCCGTAGTCGATGCCGAAGTTGGTGTTCCCCGCGGAAATCACCCCGCGGATGTACGAACGGTTGTGTTCGTTGTTGAGGAATCGGATGACCTGCGGCGGAACCGGGCGGGACTTGTCGCCCGTGATGGAGGAACCGCCGCCGTAGGTCGGGACGATGAGGACGTAGGGCTCATCGACCAGCAACTCGGGTTCGTTCCTGTGCACCGGAATCCGCGCGTTCGGGATGTCCAGCTTCTGGACGAACTTGTGCGTGTTGCCCGTGGCCGACGAGAAATAGACGATGAACAACGGCTTACGCCACCCTTCAACGAAAAGCCGTGGTCCGCATCGGATGATGCGTTCCACGGCCGGGATTGGTTGTCCCCCGAGACCCCGCGGTTTTACGCGGCCTGGAGGGCCTTGATGCGGTCCGGACGGAAGCCGGACCAGGTGTCGGCGCCGGTGTCGACCACCGGGGCCTGCAGGTGACCCAGCGCCATGACGTAGTCACGGGCCTCGTCATCGAGGGTGATGTCGATGAGGTCGTAGGAGATGCCCGCCTTATCCAGGGCACGGGTGGTGGCGCGGCACTGCACGCATGCGGGCTTGGTGTAGACGGTGACCATTCTCGTACGTTCCTTCGCTGTCCGTGAGGTGGAATCGAGGGTTTTTCGCCGGGACCCCCGGTGGGACGTCCCGGCCGGCGCCGTTTGGCGCGACACCAGAAACACTACACTTGGGGTCAGGAAAAGGCCAGTGCCCCAATATGTAGTAGTTACACGTCTCGTATTCCCAGTTCACCCGAAATTGCGGCACTACATGTTGACCGCAGCGGCCTCACAACCTTGTGATTTAGTGCCGCACTCCCCGGAAACTCCCGGAAAAACGGTTATCGATCGGCCAGGCCCAACCAAGGTTCCGTCTCTCTACCGTCCCCCGGAGCACTCCGCATCGTCCCCCGGGCACTTCACTCCGCCCGAACGTCCCGCCCGACGGCCCGTGCGCCCCT
>DUOR01000187.1 GCA_012838715.1 Actinomycetales bacterium | reverse complement strand
GAAACCACCGCGCCCGCCTCGGTCGCCGCCGCGGTCACGGTCGCCGCCACGGCCACCGCGGAATCCGCCACGGCCACCGCGGTCACCACGGCCGCCGCGGCGGTCGTCGTCCTCCGGCGGCGAGGAGCCGTCGTCGGGCTGCAGGTGAATCAGCTGACCGGAGATGCGGGTATCGGACAGGTTCTGGATGACCTGCTGCGGCATGTTCGCCGGCAGCTCCACGAGGGTGTGATCGCCGCGGATGTCGATGTGGCCGAAGTCCTTCGACGTCAGACCACCCTCGTTGGCGATGGCGCCGACGATGGCGCCCGGGCGCACGTGCTGACGGCGACCCACCGAAATGCGGTAGGTGGCCATGCCCTCGCGCTGGAAGTCCGCGCGCTCGGCCTTGCGGGCACCACGGTCGCCGCGGTCGCTGCGGTCGCGGCCACGCTGGTCGCCACGCTCCCGCTCGAAACGATCCCGGTCGCGGCCACGGCCGTCACGCTGGCGGCGCGGCTGCTCCTTCAGCAGGAACTCGCCGTTCTGCGACTGGGCGGCCAAGGCCGCCGCGATCTCCACCAGCGGGGTGTCGTTCTCGTCGGCGTAGCTCTGGATCATCTCGCGGAACACCGGGACCTGATCGTCGGCAAGCGCATCGGTGATGGCGGCGGCGAACTTCTCCTTGCGGGAGTCGTTGACCTGGTCGACCGACGGCAGCTGCATTTCCTGCAGCGACGACTTCGTCGCACGCTCGATGGAACGCAGCAGACGGCCCTCGCGCGGGGTGACGAACAGCAGCGCCTCACCGGAACGGCCCGCACGGCCCGTGCGGCCGATGCGGTGCACGTAGGACTCGGTGTCGTTCGGGATGTCGAAGTTGACCACGTGGCTGATGCGGTCGACGTCCAGGCCGCGGGCCGCGACGTCGGTGGCCACCAGGATGTCCAGGCGGCCATCCTTCAGCTGATCGATCGTGCGCTCACGCTGGTTCTGGGCGATATCGCCGTTGATGGCCTGTGCCGCGAACCCGCGGGCGCGCAGACGCTCCGCGAGCTCCTCGGTCTCGTGGCGGGTACGCACGAACACGATCATCGCCTCGAACTCCTCGACCTCGAGGATGCGGGTCAGGGCGTCGAGCTTGTTGCGGTGCGCGGTCATCAGGAAACGCTGGCGGATATTGTCCGCCGTGCGGGTCTGCGACTTGACGGTGATTTCCTGCGGATCATTGAGGTACTGCTTCGACAGGCGGCGAATCGCGGCCGGCATCGTCGCCGAGAACAGCGCGACCTGCTTGTCGTCCGGGGTGTCCGAGAGGATGCGCTCGACGTCCTCCTGGAAGCCCATCTGCAGCATCTCGTCGGCCTCATCGAGGACGAGGAATCGCAGGTCGGAGATGTTCAGCGACCCCTTCTCCAGGTGGTCGATGACGCGACCCGGCGTGCCGACGATGACCTGCGCGCCACGGCGCAGACCCGACAGCTGGACGCCATAAGACTGGCCACCGTAGATCGGCAGCACCGAAATGCCGCCGAGGTGGTCGGCGAAGGACTGGAAGGAATCGGCGACCTGCAGCGCCAGCTCGCGCGTCGGCGCCAGGACCAGGGCCTGCGGAGCGCGGACGCTGCGGTCGATGCGCGCCAGAATCGGCAGCGCGAACGCCGCCGTCTTGCCGGTGCCCGTCTGCGCGAGGCCGACGACGTCGCGGTCGGCCATCAGCGTCGGAATGGTGGCGGCCTGAATCGGCGACGGATTCTCGTAGCCGACCTTGGAAACGGCCGCGACGACCTCGTCCGGGAGGTCCAGCTCATCGAAGCCGGGGCCGGTGGGCTCGTCGTCCTTCTTGTTGGACTTGTCGGCCTTGTCTGCGTTGTCTGCCTGCTGCTCGGACTTGTCGGTGGTGGTCTGCTCGGTGTTCCCGGTCTGCTCGGAGGCGGCCTTGTCGGCCTGCTGCTCGGCGACCTGCGGAGTGTCCTCGAACGGGGCCGCATCCGCATTCGCGGGGGCCTCGTTGGTGGCTTCGGTGGTGGACGCCTGCGTGGCGTCGTCGGCAAGCTCGGTGTTCCCGGCCTGCTCGGTGTTCTCGACCTGCTCGGTCTGCTCGGTCTGCGCGGCCGGCGACACCTGGCCGGCGGCGTCCGCTCCCTGCTCTTCGCGGATCACGTCGTTGTTCTCGTTATTACCCATGTTGTTACCCATCTCATCGCCCGTCGGGGCGTCTTCCCGGCCCCGCGGGGCTTCATGTGCGGCTCGTCCGGCCGTCTCGTCCGCGGTCTCATTGGCCGCGTGCTCTGCATTCAAATTGTCATCGTGGGCCGTTTCGGCCCGCCCATCATCAGTGTCCGCGGTGGTGCTCATATCCCGGCTGACCTGCGCAGCATCAACCGTCGACGCATTAAGTACGTCGTCGAGGGTTAGGGGTGCGCTGTCGTGCGAGCTATCCGTGGATACCGATTCGTCATAGTTCTCCGGCGTTTTCGCGTCGCCGGCACCGTCATCGGTTGTGCTCATTGCCCGCGCCACGTTACCCGTTCTACATGCCGAAACGCGATTAACTCGGCCCAACGGTGGTGGAGGTCACTCTATTTACGCACCCATCGGGGCGGGTGTGCGGTAGCTCGCGGCGACTCGCGGGGCCGGTTGCCCCGAGTTCATCGGCGCCGGCCAGGCGTAGGGGCTGCGGGCGTCCCATCGGTCACACTTGCCGAGCGGCCCCACGCCCCCGGTGCTAGAACCTTTGGGTGTGGCCGCCCGGCGCGGCCCACGGTTCCGGGGTTCATCGGGGTTGAAGGGGATTTCATGGGGGGATTTTTCCGGCG
>DUOR01000186.1 GCA_012838715.1 Actinomycetales bacterium | reverse complement strand
ACGGGGCCGCGGGTGCGGGCGGCGGAGCGGCGTCGGGACCCCGGGCCATCAGCCCCGACAGCCACCGGACGGCGCAGGAACTCGTGCGCCGTGTCCCGCCCGAGGGGTTGCTCGCCTGCATTGACGCGATCACGGAGGCCCGGACGGCGATGACCCGCAACGTCCGCGCGGCCGTGGCCCTCGACGGCATGATGGGCGCGATGCAGCGGGCGTGCCGCGTCGGCATCCGCTGAGGGGCCGTCCCTGCCGCGTTCGGGCGTCGCCGCGTTAGGGCCGCGTCGGAAAGCAGGTCTTTCCGGCTCCCACCGCACGTGGTGGCGGTGATTTTGGTGGTGAGGGGCGGTGCGTTAAGATTTCGGACGGTAACCGCACTTGGTGCGGATGCACCACGCCGCCTTAGCTCAGTCGGTAGAGCGCTTCACTCGTAATGAAAAGGTCGCGAGTTCGATTCTCGCAGGCGGCTCCACAAAACCCCAGGTCAACCACCGGTTGGCCTGGGGTTTCCTTTTGTTTCGCGGGTCAGTCGGGATTTGTGGGCACTCGCGGTCACGGGGCTCCGACGGCACGCGACCCCCGCGATCGAAGAAACCCGCCCCGGCCTCCGTGATGGAGGTGGGGCGGGTTTTAGCGTTTCTTCGGTGCCGGGGCGGTGGTGCCGACCCTGGCGACGGTGTGGCGGGGCTTTAGATGTGGCCCGCGCGGACCGCCTCTTCGCGGGAGACGATGCCGTCGTCGGTTTCGACGTGGCTGTCGGGCAGCATCTCGCGGTTCTCGAGGTTCTTCGGCAGCATGAGCAGCGCGATGAACGCGGGGACGGTCAGGGCGATGAGGTAGACGGAAATCATCCAGGCCTGGCCGGTGGCGTTGAGGATCATCTGGGAGATCATCGGGGCGAACGCGCCGCCGAGGATGGCGCCCAGGGCGTAGGCGATGGAGACGCCGGAGTAGCGGACCTCGGCGGGGAACATCTCGGCGTACATGGCCGGCTGCGGGCCGAGGGTCAGGGCCAGCGGGACGGCCAGGAGGGCCAGGGTGAGGACGTACAGGATCGGGTTGGCGGTGTCGATGAGGAACCACATGACGGCCTCGACGGCGACCAGCAGTCCGTAACCGATGATGAAGGTGTTGCGGCGGCCGATCTTGTCGGACCAGGCGCCGGACAGGAACATGGCGATGGTCCAGATGATGCCGGCGACCAGGGTGCCGGTCCAGGCGACGATCGGGTCCATGTCCAGTTCCTGCTGGGCGTAGGTGCCGAAGAAGGCGATGACCAGGTAGCCGGCGGCCTGCTGGGCGGCGAAGATGAGCGCGCCCTGGATGACCTTGCCCCAGTGGTTCTTGAACAGCTCGGGCAGGGGGGCGGAGCGCTCGGCGGACTCGTTCTGCATGGCGCGGAACACGGGGGACTCGTCGACGAGGCGGCGGATGGCGTAGCCGATGACGACGAGGACGACGCTGAGCAGGAACGGGATGCGCCAGCCCCACTGGAGGTACGCCTCCTTGCCGACGATGCCCATGACGATCAGCATCGTGGCGGTGGCGATGGTCAGGCCCAGCGGGACGCCGGACTGCGGGAACGCGCCGAACAGGCCGCGGCGGTGCTTGGGCGCGTACTCGACGGACATGAGGGCAGCGCCGCCCCACTCGCCGCCGGCGGAGATGCCCTGCATGATGCGCAGGAGAATCAGCAGGATCGGGGCCGCGATGCCGATGGTGGCGTAGGTCGGCAGCACACCAATGAGGAAGGTGGCCACGCCCATGCCGATGAGCGTGAACACGAGGACGCCCTTGCGGCCGTAGGTGTCGCCGAGGTGGCCGGCGATGACGGCGCCCAGCGGGCGGAACAGGAAGGAGATGCCGAGGGTGGCCCACGAGATGATCTGGGCGAACTGGGCGTTGTTCTGCGCGGCGGGCTCAAGGAAGAGATCCGCCAGGACGATGCCGGCGGCCTGCGCGTAGATGAGGAAGTCGTACCACTCGATGGTGGTGCCGATGAGCGTGCCCGAGAGGACGCGCTTGCGCTGCTTGGGATCAGCGGCGATGAGTGACTGGGTCATGGATGCTCCGGCTGTCGATGAATCGCTGGGGAGTTGAGGGCATGGCGCGGCCACGGATGGCGGTGGGTCGCGCCCTCGGGTGGTTGATTTTGGCACAGGGCCCGGGCGTGCGGCACATGTCCGAAAATTTGGTTTCCCGGGCTTT
>DUOR01000185.1 GCA_012838715.1 Actinomycetales bacterium | reverse complement strand
CGCGTCGGGATGCTGCTGGTCACGGTGCTGCCGATTGTGCTGCTCGCGCACACGCTCGCCGAACTGCTCGACGACGGCCTCGCGCGCCTCGACGCCCCCGTCGCCCTGGCCGGCCTGCTCATCGCGGTGATCGTGTTCCTGCCGGAGGGCATGACCGCCATCCACGCCGGCCGCGCGGGCGAGGCGCAGCGGGTGATGAACCTCTGCCACGGCGCCCTCGTCTCCACCGTCGGCCTGACCATCCCGGCGGTGCTCACCATCGGCGCGCTCACGGGGCAGACCGTGGTGCTCGCCGAATCGCTGCCGCACATCGTGCTGCTGGCCGCGAGTTTCCTGCTCGGCATGACGACGCTGGGCGCCAGGCGAATCGGGGCCGGCCACGGCGCCGCCCATCTGGCGTTGTTCGCGGCCTACGTGATGACGGTCTTCTCCTGACGCCGGCCGCGCGGCGCCCGGCCCCGTGATCGCCGACGGCGGGCCGGGGACTGTCCCGGCCCGCCGTCGGAAAGCGGGGGAAGGTGCGGGCGACGCCCGCGGAACCCCTAGTTGGAGGTCAGGGGCAGGTACACCTTGCCGCCGGACTCGAGGAACTCGCCGGACTTCTCGGCCATGCCGGCCTCGATGGCCTCGACCGTCTCCAGGCCATGCTCCTTCGCGTAGTCGCGGACGTCCTGCGAAATGCGCATGGAGCAGAACTTCGGGCCGCACATGGAGCAGAAGTGGGCGGTCTTCGCGGGCTCGGCGGGCAGCGTCTCGTCGTGGTACTCGAGGGCCGTGTCCGGGTCGAGGGCCAGCGCGAACTGGTCGTGCCAGCGGAACTCGAAACGGGCCTTGGACAGGGCGTCGTCACGCTCCTGCGCACGCGGGTGGCCCTTGGCGAGGTCGGCCGAGTGGGCGGCGATCTTGTAGGTGATCACGCCGACCTTCACGTCGTCGCGGTTGGGCAGGCCCAGGTGCTCCTTCGGGGTGACGTAGCAGAGCATCGCCGTCCCGGCCTGCGCGATCATCGCCGCACCGATGGCGGAGGTGATGTGGTCGTAGCCGGGCGCGATGTCCGTGGCCAGCGGGCCGAGGGTGTAGAACGGCGCCTCCTCGCACCACTCCTCCTCGAGACGAACGTTCTCGGCGATTTTGTGCATGGGCACGTGGCCGGGGCCCTCGATCATGACCTGCACGCCGCGGGACTTGGCGATCTTCGTCAGCTCGCCGAGGGTGCGCAGCTCCGCGAACTGGGCCTCGTCGTTGGCGTCGGCGATGGAACCGGGGCGCAGGCCGTCGCCGAGGGAGAAGGTGATGTCGTACTTGGCGAAGATGTCGCACAGCTCCGCGAAGTTCTCGTACAGGAAGGATTCGCGGTGGTGCGCCAGGCACCACGCCGCCATGATGGAGCCGCCGCGGGACACGATGCCGGTGACGCGGTTGGCGGCCAGCGGCACGTAGCGCAGCAGCACGCCGGCGTGGACGGTCATGTAGTCGACGCCCTGCTCGGCCTGCTCGATGACGGTGTCGCGGTAAATCTCCCAGGTCAGCTTGGCGGGGTCGCCCTTGACCTTCTCCAGCGCCTGGTAGATGGGGACGGTGCCGACGGGGACGGGGGAGTTGCGCAGAATCCACTCGCGCGTCTCGTGGATGTCGGCGCCGGTGGACAGGTCCATGATGGTGTCGGCGCCCCAGCGGGTGGCCCACACCATCTTCTCCACCTCCTCGCCGATGGAGGAGGTGACCACGGAGTTGCCGATGTTGGCGTTGACCTTCACCGCGAACTTCTTGCCGATGATCATCGGCTCCAGCTCCGGGTGGTTCTTGTTCGCGCAGATGACGGCGCGGCCGGCGGCGACCTCGTCGCGCACGGTCTCGACGGGCATGTCCTCGCGGGCGGCGATGAACGCCATCTCCGGGGTGACGATGCCGGCGCGAGCCCACGCCAGCTGCGTCGACGCTTCCAGCCCGGGGTTCTCCTCCGACGCCGGCACGGGCGCGGGGTGCGGCCAGGTGTCGCGCGTCCGCGGCAGCCCGCCGCGCAGGTCGGGGGTGTAACCGTCCTCGGTGTACGGGCCCGAGGTGTCGTACGCGCAGAAGTGGGTGCCGTCGGTGAGGTCGATGCGGCGGCTGGGGATGCGGAGGGTCACCGTCTCCCCGCCGGGCACGGTCACGCCGTGCTCCCCGTGCTTGCCGACGGCGGGGCCCATGTCGGGCACGGAGAATTCCACGTCGCCGTAGGTTTTGGTGCTGCGGTAGATGGGTCCGGTGGTGACGGTGCCCTCGGGCAGATCAACGGTACGGACGGTGTGATCGGTGGTGTCGCCGCTGTTCGCGGGAACGCGGGCGTGCTGCGCCATCGCGTCTTCCTTTCCTACGCCGGCATTACCCGGACAGGTTCGAACGGTCGGCATCCGCTTTCCCGATGCCCTCTCAGCGCCGGTTCGGTGGGCGCTCCCGTGGGGTGATATTCGGTTGTGGCCCGTTACGCTACAACGAAATTTGCGTGATCCGCGTCATGGGGGTGGGGGCCGGTACGGCGCGAGTTAAGGCGACCGTTTCATCGTGTTAAGCAATCCGTCTAAGATTTGTAACCAGAGACACATTCGCGACGTCTTCGGGCCCGGTGCCCGTGCCCCTGGCGTGGCGGTTCCGAGGAGGAACGACCGATGCCGCACAACCGGCCGAGAGACCGGGATTTGGCGAAGCAACTGGTTCGGGAGCTGCGCCGGGAGGCCGACCTGCCCGTGGTGTTCCTCGCGGCCGGCGGGGCGGGCGGCCACGTGATTTCGGAGGGCATCGGCCTGCGCCCCGATGGCGTTCGCGGCATCAGCCTCCAGGTCGGCGAAGGCCTCGGCGGCCGAGTGATCCGGGACAAGCGCCCGGGCGTCGTGTCCGACTACGCCTCGTCGAAGACGATCACGGACCGGTACCGCGAGCAGGTCGGCCGGGAGGGCCTGGGCCCCGTGTTCGCCGTGCCCATCCTGTCCGGCACCGGGGAGACCCGGATGATCCTGTACGGGGCGCACCGGGCGTCGTACCAGTTCGGCGACGACATCCGAACCATCGCGATGCAGTTGGCCAACCGCGGCGCGACCGAGCTGCGCATCCGCGATGAAGTGGACCGGCGCGTCGACATGGCCACCGGGACCACGGCCGACCTGGAGCAATCCGGGGATCGCGCGTCCGCGGCGGACGTCGAGCGGCTGCGGGAGCTCCACGCCGACCTGCGCGCGATTGCCGCGACCATCGACGACCCCGAGGCCCGCGAGCGCCTGCTCGCCGCGTCCGGCGGCCTGGCGGCGATGCTCAACCCCAGGACGTCCGCCCACGGCGACGGCCCCCT
>DUOR01000019.1 GCA_012838715.1 Actinomycetales bacterium | reverse complement strand
GCGCCGGCGGCCGCGCCGACGGAGATGCGGCCGCGGATGAGGGTGCCGAGCATCGTGAAGAAGCGGCGGTTCGTCGAATCGATGGGGGAGGAGTAATTGCCTTCCTCGTCGACGTCGCCGAAACGGTTGAGCAGGTTCTCCCGCGGCACGCGCACGTTGTCGAACATGAAGGTGCCGTTGTCCACGCCGGGCAGGCCGCCCTTGTAGCCGTGGTCGCCGATGGTGACGCCCGGCATCGCGTTGCCGTCGGCGTCGCGGACGGGCACGAGGACGCAGTGGACGCCGTGTGATTCGTCGGAACCGGGCGTGTGCAGCTGCCCGAACACCGCGGCCATGCGGCCATGGCGGGCGGCGTTGCCGATGTACGTCTTCTCCGCGGAAAGACCCGGGGAGTTCACCACGAACTCGCCGGAGTCCTTGTCGTAGGTGATGGTCGTCTCGAGGTTCTGCACGTCCGAACCGTGGCCACGCTCCGTCATGGCGAAGCAGCCGAGCAGCTCGAGGTCGATGATCTGCGGCACCAGGTGCATGTGGCGTTCGGTGCCCAGCGCCTCCACGGCGCCGCCGAACAGGCCCCACTGGACGCCGGACTTCACCATCACGCCGAGGTCGGCGTGGCCGATCATCTCCATGCCGGTCAGCGTGGCGCCCGTGTCGCCGGTGCCGCCGTGGTCGGCGCCGAACGCGCCGCGCTGCATGCCCGTCGCGCGCATGCGGTCGAGGCGCTCCAGCACGGCCTCGCGGGCTTCCCCGATGGGCAGGCCGACCTGCGGGCGGAAGAATTCGTCGTCGAGGAATTCGCGGATGCGGTTGCGGTCCTCGGCCCAGCGGCCGTCGAGCAGTTCCTGGAATTGGGCCGCGACGGCGGGGTCGGGCGTGGCGGGCAGCGTTTCGGGTCCCCGGCCGGCGGGGAATTCCTGGCGGGTGTCGTTGTCCATGATCCCAGGCTACCGGCGCATGTGAGCCAGGTGACACTATTTAGGTAACTTATCCGGGTTGTTACCCGCGCCCGGCGACGTCGCCCTCGACGAGCAGCGCCAGCGCCGCGTCGTCCTCCGGCCCGCACGTGCCCAGCCACCGCTCGATCGCGTCGCGCTCCGCCTGCGTCACCCACAGCCCGTACCTGTGCTTGACGACGGTCTGACGCGCCACGTACCGGCACCGGAACGACGAATTGGACGGCAGCCACGTCGCGGCGTCGCCGTCGCCCTTCTGCTGGTTGGCGGGCCCGTCGACGGCCAGAAGGTTCAGCGGATCGTTGGAGAACGCGCGACGGGTGTCCGGGTCGAGGCCCTGGGCGCCCTTCTGCCAGGCGTCGCTGAGGGACACGACGTGGTCGATTTGCACGGCGTTCGAGGTGTCGTTGCCGCGGACGAAATCGATGGTGGCCCCCGTGAAGGGATCGTGCAGCGTGCCCGACACGACCACGCAGTCCCGCGTGCCCGGCCGGTACTCCACGTCCACCAGATCGCGGGCCAGGATGTCGTTCCGGGTGTCGCAGCCGTTGTGGCCCAACGCCACCGGCACATCGTCCGACCACCGCTGCCCGAACTCGTCGCGCGCGTACCCCGTCCGCGGCGCGCGGCCCTTCACCGGCAACTCCGCCAACCGGGCATGGATGGTGGCGAGGGCGTCGGAGTGGGGCGGGGTGAACTCCGGGACGACCTGGCTGCGCTCCACCAGCGGCGGGTTGGTGAAGGGGGAGGTGGCCGGCCCGTCGGCAAGCTCGGCGCAGCCGGACGCGCCCAGCACGGCCGCGGCGACGGCGGCGGCGAGGACGGGGCGGAAACGGAAGCGCATACGGCGACCATAGGACACCGTCCGGATTGGCCATTTCGGGCGTACCCTCGGGGCATGATCATGACGACCACCCCCAGCATCGAAGGGCGTGAAATCGCCCACTACATCCGCATCGTGTCCTCGGAGGCCATCTCCGGCGTCAACATGTTCAAGGACATCGGCGCCGGCTTCCGCAACATCGTCGGCGGCCGCGCCGACGCATATGAGAAGGAACTCGGCAACACCCGCGAAACCGCGCTCGCCGAGCTGTACCAGCGCGCCCAGGCCCTCGGCGCCGACGCCGTCGTGGGCGTCGACATCGACTACGAGGTCCTCGGCGCCGACAACGGCATGCTCATGGTCACCGCGTCCGGCACGGCGGTGAAGCTGGCGTAGCGCCGCGCGGAGGTGAAGTATATTCATCTCCATGGCCGGAAGTCCGGGAAACCCCGTCACCCGCGTCGTCGTGGTCATTCCCGCCCATGACGAACGCGAGGGCATCCGCGCGTGCGTGGACTCCGTGCTCGCGGCGGCCGCGGAGGTCGACGTGCCCGTGACCGTGCGCGTCGTGCTGGACACCTGCACCGACGGGACGGGGGAGCACGTCCCCGATGGCGTGGAGACGCGGACCGTCGCCGTGCGCAACGTCGGCGCGGCGCGGG
>DUOR01000184.1 GCA_012838715.1 Actinomycetales bacterium | reverse complement strand
TGGCCGGCGGGCCACGAGGCCATCATCGTTGCGGCGGGCTGCTTCTGGGGCGTCGAAAAGCTCCTGTGGGAGGCGCCCGGCGTGTGGACGACCCTGCCCGGCTACGTCGGCGGCCACGCCGTCGACCCGACCTACCGCCAGGTGTGCGGCGCGGGCACCGGCCACACCGAGGGCGTCCTCGCCGTCTACGACCCCGCGCGCACCAGCTTCGGCGAACTGCTGCGGCTGATCCTGGAGAACCACGACCCCACGCAGGGCGACCGGCAGGGCAACGACATCGGCCCCCAGTACCGCTCCGGCGTCTACCCGCTGACCGACGCCCAGGAACGAGAGACCCGCGAGGTCATCGAAGCCTACGGGCCGCGGCTCGCGGAGGCGGGCTACGGGCCCATCACCACCGAGGTCGTGCCGCTGAAGGACACCCCCACCGGCAAATTCTGGGTCGCCGAGCCGTACCACCGCGGCTACCTCGAGGCGAACCCCAACGGCTACTGCCCGGTGCACGCCACCGGCGGAAAAGTCCCGGGACTACTTGTCGGTCTGGTCCGAGATCTTGTCGGAGTCCGGGGTGGACTGGTCGGAAATGCGGTCGGCCGAGGTGTCGCCGCCGAGGCGCTTGCCGGCCTCCTCCTGGGCGCGGTCGATCTTGTCGGCGTACTTGCCGCCGGTGCGCTTGTCGATCTCGTCGCCGACCTTCTCGACGGCCTGGCGGACCTTGTCCGGGTTCTTGGACGCGAAGTTCTTGGCCTTGTCGATGAAGCTCATCTGGTTCCTTCCTGGCCCGGTCCGGGCTCCGGTGAATCGTTGATCGGGTCGGTTCAAGTGTAGGTGCGCGGGCCGACCCTCGCGGGCGGGCCGCCGGCCCCGTGCGTCAGGTCTTCGGCGGGATGTTGCGGCGCCCCCACTTGCCGATTCGCTTGAAGCGCACCCCGGCCGCCCCGCCGCGGTCGTCGTCAAGCTCGAAGCCCAGGACCGCCGCCCACGCGGGCAGCGCATCCTCCTCGTACCGGTGCCCGTGGCCGGCGCCGACGTTGACGCTGACCAGCCCGTCGATGAGCACCTGCAGGAACGTGACCACCGGGAACCAGCGCATCGACGACAGCACGTCGCGGCCCACCCGCTCCCGCAGCCAATCCGGGCGGCGCCACGCCAGCGGGTAGTCCCACCAGACGATCGGGTCCGAGGCGTACTGCAGGTACGCGACCCGCGGATGCTCCCACTCGCCCAGCGGCTCCCCGTGGAAGGTCTCCCACAGCTCCTGCGGGCGGGTGGCGAAACGGATGTGGCGGCCGCCGTCGATGACGGGCGCAATCTCGGGGGAACCGGCGTCGCGGGTGCGCGTCAGTTCCTTCCAGATCGGCGTGAACTGCGGCGTCCCCGTCCACACCGCGCCATCGACCTTGTCCAGCATGTCCCGCGAGGACTCGAAGGCGCCGTTGCCGCCGAAACCGCCCAGGGACTCGCCGCCGACGATGAGCATCGGGCGGTCGTCTTCCGGCAGCAGCTCCCACTCCTCCCGGATGCGGTCGATGAGGGTGCGGCCCGCGGCGACCGGGGTGTCGTGGTCGGCCAGCCACGCCACCGGCGACGGCAGGTCCGAATACTGCAGGCCCACCTGCGCGCAGTTGCCGCGGGTCAGGAACTCCACCGCCAACAGCCCCCACGGCGGCACCCAACCGGTGCCCGTGGTGGTGTGGACGACGATGTAGTCGCGCCGGAACGCGCCCGTGCGGTGCAGCTCCCGGACGATGAGCTCCGCCTGCGACCGCAGCGAACGCCCCCGCACCCGCCCGGCGTAAATGCGGATCGGCTCGCTGACCTCCCGGATGTCCCGCTTGGTCACCTTCGCGATGTCGCGCGCCCGCGGCCCGCCGGCCACCATCGCCCGGCCCTGCGCACCCAACGCGTGCCACGGCTCCAGCGACCACGGGCTGCCGGAACGCTCCGGCTCCCACGGCTGCATCCGGCCCGGCAGCACCCGCATGTTCACGCGGTGCGCGTTGCGGTACACCCGCTCAATGGTGCGCCGCACCACCAGCTTGTCCACCACGAGGCCCAGGCCGCCGCCGACGACGAGGCCCGAAATCACCGGGGACACGCCCCGCGGCAGCCAGGGCCGCAGCGCCTTGCGGATCGAGTCGAAGATGAACTCCACCAGGAACGTCAGCCCCCGGGTGGTCAGGTACGCGCCGGACGCCAGCGCCGTGCCGCCGAACTGCGCGCGCGCCGACGACAGCGCGTCCATGCCCACCAGCGCGCCGATGGTCTTCTGGTGCTGGATGGACCGCAGCCAAATCACGGCGGTCGCCGTGGTCGTCGACCCGTGCCACAGCAGCGAGATGATCCGCTCGGTGCGCACCGACGGCGACAGCGCCGCGCCGATCCTCGTTTCCCGCAGCCGGGCGCCGATGAGCCGCGTGCCGTAGCCGACGGCCACGCCGACGACGTGCCCCGCGATCTGCGCGCCGAACGTCACCATCGCCGTCGACGCCCACGGCCGCGGCATCAGCGATGGGCTGAACGCCGCCCACGACGCGATTTCCGCGCCGACGAGCCCCGGGTTCGTGGGAATCCCCCGCCACGGCCGCGAACGCTTCGGAATCGGCAGCGCGGCACTGGCCGCCCGGGTGACTTCACGGGCGATTTTCTCCTGCGCCCGCGCGGCCCGCAGCCGCGTCAACGGCAGTAGGGCACGCGCGATTTCCATGATCCTCATGATGGCAGAAACATCGCCCGCCCGTGGCTTTCCGACGGGCCCGGCCCGGCATCCTGCCCTATCCTGCGTGGTGCCCGGGGCGGGCGCCGGACGGGCGGCCGTCGGAAAGCAACGGCTCAAGCGCGCGCCGGCGCGCGGAGGGAACCCGTCGTCGCCGGCGTGGGCCTGCGGCGGAAGCTGGAGAACGACCCTTCGCTTCACGACGAGCTGGAGGACATCTTCGTCCGCACCCGCGACGCCGCCTACGAAATCATCGACGCCAAGGGATCGACCTCCTACGGCATCGGCATGGGGCTGGCCCGGATCACCAGGGCGATCATCCAGAACCAGGAGGTCGCGCCGCCAGTCTGCGCGCTGCTGCGCGGCGAATACGGCCACGAGGACATCTACATCGGCACGCCGGCGGTGGTGAACCGCCGCGGCATCCGCCGCGTCGTCGAACTCGAACTCGACGACTACGAGATGAAGCGCTTCGACGAATCCGTCGCCACCCTCCGCGCGGTGCAGGACCCCTACTGGAAGAACCGCGCCGACGGGTGACGGCGGGTCATCCCGTCAGCGGCACCGTCGCCACGACCTCGTGGAGCGGGCCTCCCGAACGGCCCTCGCCCAACCGCGATTGGACCAGCTCAATCTCCGTGGCGCGCCACGACGGGCCCTCGTACACGCTGAGCGCGCGAACCAGATCGTCGAGGAGGAACGACTCCGGGTGGCCTGCGGGCCGGGAGCCGTCGCGGCCGCCCCGGGAGTGATCGCCGCGGCCGTGGTCCCCGCGGCGGCCCT
>DUOR01000183.1 GCA_012838715.1 Actinomycetales bacterium | reverse complement strand
GGAAAGCACGGCGGCGGCCTCGCGGCCACCGTCGTCGGTCTCGGGCAACCGGGAGGGGGCCGGCTCCTGCTCCACGGCCGACGCCGTCGGGGCGGCGGGGACGGGGGCGCGCACCGGATCCGGCGCCTCCTCGAGGCCGACGCGGAAATGCTTCTCGCCGGCGGCGATGCGATCCTGGACGTCCTCGTTCTCGGGGTCGGTGGTCACCAGCACGTCGGCCTCGGAGACCGAATGACCGCCGGCGTCCGCAATCGCCCACCGCACCCGGATCGGCACTTCCTCCGTGTAGCAGACCTCACCGGTCAGCAGGCTGGCGGCCTCCAGGGGAATCGCGGTGGGGAAACGCGGGTCGAGCTCGATGACGGTCATCTTCAATCCTTTCCGCCGAAGTTTCAGCCGGCTGACGCGCCGGAAACGCCACTGACGTCGCCGGTGATATCCATGACGGGAATTCCCGCCATTCCGGTCAGGAAATCGGCGACCCACTGAACCAATGCGACATCCCGCACCGGCTTCGCCCGCAAACCACGACCTTCCTTGGGCACCGCCACGGACACCGTCCGCGTCGCCGCCCGATACGTCGATTGCGGGTGCAGGCGCTTCAAACGCACCTGCTTGGAGTCGGCGAGCTCCATGGGGCCAATCTTAATCTGAGAGCCGGTCGCTTGAACCTCATGCACGCCGAACTCGCGGCAAATGATTCTCAACCGTGAAATCGCGGCGAGTCGCGCGACTTCAATCGGCGGTTCGCCGTAACGGTCCCGGAGTTCCTCCAAAACAACGCCGATATCGTCCATGGCCTGCGCCGACGCGAATTTGCGGTACGCCTCCAGGCGCAATCTCTCGGCCGCGACATAGGACGCCGGGATATTCGCGTCGACCGGCAAATCGATGCGGACTTCCTTCGGTTCCTGTTCGGAAGCGTCCACCGGACCGCCGTCCGCGACCGCTTTCAGCGCCTGGACGGCTTCACCGACGAGCCGCACGTACATGTCGAAACCGACGCCGGCGATATGGCCGGACTGTTCCGCGCCGAGCACATTTCCGGCGCCGCGCATTTCCAGGTCCTTCATCGCGACGGCCATGCCCGCGCCCAAATCATTGTTCTGCGCAATGGTGGCCAACCGGTCGTAGGACGTTTCCGTCAACGTGTGATCGGCCGGGTACAGGAAATAGGCGTAGGCCCGTTCGCGGGAACGGCCCACGCGGCCGCGCAACTGGTGCAGCTGCGACAAACCCATGTGGTGCGCATTCTCCACGATGAGGGTGTTCGCGTTGGCGATGTCCAATCCCGTTTCCACGATTGTGGTGCACACCAATACGTCGAATTCGCGGGCCCAGAAACCCTGGACGGTGCGTTCCAATTGGTCCTCGCCCATTTGGCCGTGCGCCACGACGACGCGCGCCTCCGGCACCAGGTCGCGGACCCGCTGGGCGGCCTTGTCGATGGACGCCACCTTGTTGTGCAGGTAGAAGACCTGGCCGTCGCGAAGCAGCTCGCGGCGGATGGCGGCGGCAATCTGCTTGTCCGACTGCGCGCCGACGTAGGTGAGCACCGGGTGCCGGTCCTCGGGCGGGGTGAGGATCTGGCTCATCTCGCGGATGCCGGCCATCGACATCTCCAGGGTGCGCGGGATCGGGGTCGCCGACATGGTCAGCACGTCGACGTGGTTGCGCAGCGCCTTGATGTGCTCCTTGTGCTCGACGCCGAAGCGCTGCTCCTCGTCGACGATGACCAGGCCCAGCTTCTTCCAGGACACGCCGGTCTGCAGCAGGCGGTGCGTGCCGATGACGATGTCGACCGTGCCCTCCTTCAGCCCGGCGAGGATCTCCTTCGACTCCTTGGCGGAGGTGAAGCGCGACAGGCCGCGGATGGTGACGGGGAAACCCTCCATCCGCTCGGCGAACGTCGCCAGGTGCTGCTGCGCCAGCAGGGTCGTGGGCACGAGCACCGCCACCTGGCGGCCGTCCTGCACCGCCTTGAACGCGGCGCGCAGGGCGACCTCGGTCTTGCCGTAGCCGACGTCGCCGATGAGCACGCGGTCCATCGGCGCGGGCTTCTCCATGTCCGCCTTGATTTCGTCGATGGCGGTGAGCTGGTCCTCGGTTTCGGTGAAGGGGAAGTTGTCCTCCATCTCCGTCTGCCACGGCGAGTCCGGCGCGAAGGCGTGGCCGGGCGCGGCCTGCCGTTCGGCGTAGAGCTTGACCAGTTCGGCGGCGATTTCGCGCACCGCGCCGCGGGCCTTGCGCTTGGTGGACTTCCAGTCGGAGCCGCCCATCTTCGACAGGGTCGGCTTCTCGCCGCCGACGTAGCGCGACAGCAGGTCGAGGCTTTCCATGGGCACGTACAGCTGGTCGGGCGGGCCGCCGCGTTTGCCGGGCGCGTACTCCAGGACGACGTACTCGCGCCGCGCCTGGTCATCGCCGGTGCCGATGGTGCGTTCGGTGAGCTTCACGAACCGGCCGATGCCGTGGGTGTCGTGCACGACGTAGTCGCCGGCGGTCAGGGCCAGCGGGTCGACGCGGTTGCGGCGCTTGGCGGGCTTGCGGCGGCCGGCGCCGATGTCGGAGACGCGGTTGCCGGTGACGTCCTGCTCGGTGATGAGCGTCAGCGGCGCGATCGGGGTGCGCGGGAACACCAGGCCGCCGTGGGCGACGCCCTGGTACACGGTGATGCGCCCGGGTTCGGGGTGCTCGGGGCCGGTGGCGATGCGGCACGCGATGCCGGCCTCGCGGAACCGTTCCGCTTGCCGACGCACGCCCGCCGGCGTCGCCGCGACGTAGGCGACGCGCTCGCCGTCGACGGTCGCCTGGCGCAGGTTGGCCATCATGGAGCCGATGGCGGCGAGGTCGCCGCGCGGTTCGGGGCCGGGCTCGTAGGTCAGCGGCAGCACCTCGTCCTCGGTGACGTCGCCGTCGAGCATGCCGGGCGGGGACACGGACCACCAGGGCGCGCGGCGCACGTCGTCGAGCTGCCGGTAGGCGTTGGCTTCCAGGCCGTCGGCGGGGATGGGGGCGCCGCCGCCCATCGCGGCGGTCTCCCAGGCGGCCGCCATGAATTCCTCGCCGGTGGCGATGAGGTCCGCGGCGCGGGAGCGGATGCGTTCCGGCCCGCACAGCAGGGTGTGGGTGCCGTCGGGCATCAGTTCGGTCAGGGGCCGCAGCGGCCGGTCGGTCAGCAGCGGGATGAGGGCCTCCATGCCGTCGACCCACTGCCCGTCGGAGATGCGGACGAGCATTTCCTGCACGTCGCCGGAGCGCTCGGCGGCCAGTTCGGCGGCCTTCGCCGTGACGGCGTCGTCGAGAAGCAGAGCGCGGCAGGCGTGCACCTCGACGGACGGCACCTCCACCTCGGAGATGGTGCGCTGGTCGCCGACGGAGAAGGCGCGGATGTCGGTGACCTCGTCGCCCCACAGCTCCACGCGGACGGGGTTCTCGGCGGTGGCGGGGAACACGTCGATGATGCCGCCGCGCACCGCGAACTGGCCGCGCCGGCCGACCATGTCCACGTGCGAATAGCCGTGGCGCTCCAGCCGCTCCGGCAGGTCGGGGGTTTCCTCGTCGACGGCGAGGCGGATGGGCTCGGTGCCGTCGTCAAGCACGGGCTGCACCAGGGACCGCACCGCGGCGACCACGACCCGCGCCCGCCCGGCGC
>DUOR01000182.1 GCA_012838715.1 Actinomycetales bacterium | reverse complement strand
CCCCGCGCCTGCGGGTCGTCGGCATCGGCTGCGACGGGTGGGCCGGGTTGCCGGAGCGTTCCCGCGGGGTGCTGGCCTCGGCCGAGCGCATCGTCGGCGCGCCCCGTCAGCTGGCGTTGCTTGCCGACGACCCCGCAGCCGCATCCGCCCTGACCGCCGCCTTCGAGCAGTGGCCGGAGAAGTACTGGACCCGGTGGGGCGAGGTTCTCGGCGCGTTGGACCCCGCTGCCGACGTGGTGCTCGCCAGCGGCGACCCGATGTTCCACGGCATCGGCGCGACGCTCGTGCGAGAACTCGGCTCCGACGCCATCGAGGTGTTCCCGGCCCCGTCCTCCGCGGCGCTGGCCTGCGCCCGCATGGGGTGGGCGCTGAACGAAACGCCCGTGGTGACCTTGGTGACCGGGCCCGCCGGCCGCGAGGGCACCGGCGCCGTCGTCGCCGCCGCGGACCGGGGGATCCCCTTCCTGGTGCTGTGCCGCAGCGCCGAGTCCGTGGGCCATGTCGCCGACGCCCTGCGGGAGTCGATTGTCCGGCGGTTCGCCGTCGTCGACGACGGTTCCGCGAACGGGACTGGCGCGGGCAGCGGGACTGCTGCGGGCAACGGCGCTGGTGCAGGCAACGGCGCTGGTGCAGCGAACGGTAATGGTGCGGCGACCGGGGCCGGTGGCGGCAACGGCGCGCCGCAGGGCAGCGTCGCCCACATCGCCGAACTTCTCGACGCCACCGTCCTGACCGCCATGACGAACCTCGGCGGGCCCGCGGACGGTGCGTATGCCGAGGACGTGAGGCGGGGCACCGTCGGCAAGCCCCCGACGGCGGCCGGCGACCTGACCGTCCTCGCGGTGGAGCCGGCGGCGCCCGCTCGCGCCTGGCTCACCGACGGCGACTTCGAGACCGACGGCCAGCTGACGAAGAGCCCCTTCCGCGAAATGACCGTCGCCGCCCTTGGCCCGGCGCCCGGGGCGCTGCTGTGGGACGTCGGCGGCGGCACGGGTTCCATCGCCATCGAGTGGGCGCGGCACGGTGGGCGCGCGGTGTGCATCGAACGCGATTCGGGCCGCGCGGAACGCATCGAATCGAATGTGGCCGCGCTGTCCGGCGGCGTCCGCGTCGTCCGCGGCGACGCCCCGCAGGCGCTGCGCGTCCTCCTCGACGGGGATCGGCCGGTCGGCGACGGCGGCGACCGGCCCGACGCCATCTTCATCGGCGGCGGGCTCACCGCGCCGGGCATGGTCGACGTCTGCCTCGACGCGCTGAAACCCGGCGGGCGACTGGTGGCCAACACCGTCACCATCGAATCCGAGGCCATCATCTGGGCGGCGCGCGCCGACCTCGAGGCGCGCGGCCTGCCCATCGGCGACGTCCGCCGCATCGGCGTCGAACGCGCCGGTAAGGTGGGCTCGTTCACCGCGTGGCGACAGGCGCTGCCGGTGGTGCAATGGACCGTGGACAAGGCCGCCGCGGACCGAGTGACCGTGGACAAAGTGAGGGAACAACACCCGTGACCGTGTACTTCATCGGAGCCGGACCCGGCGCCGCCGACCTGCTGACGCTCCGCGCCGACCGCCTCATCCGCGAATGCCGCGTGTGCCTCTACGCCGGCTCCATCGTGCCGCCCGAGGTCCTGGCCAACTGCCCGGACGACGCGGAGATCATCAACACGGCGCGGATGCCGCTCGAGGACATCATCGACGTCATCGCGAAGGCGCACGCCGACGGCCACGACGTCGCCCGGCTGCAGTCCGGCGACCCCTCCGTGTGGTCGGCGCTGGCGGAGCAGGCCCGCCGCCTGACCGCCCTGGGCATCGATTACGAGATCGTCCCGGGCGTCGCGTCGTTCTCCGCGGCCGCGGCGGCGTTGGGCCATGAGCTGACGGTCCCGACGGTCGGCCAGTCCGTCATCCTCACCCGCGTGTCCGGCCGCGCGTCGGCAATGCCCGAGGGGGAGACGCTGGAGAACTTCGGCCGCACCGGCGCCACCCTGTGCATCCACCTCGCGGCGCACGACATCGACCGCGTCGTCGGCGAACTGACCCCGAACTACGGCGCCGACTGCCCCGTCGCCGTCGTCGCCTTCGCGTCCCGCCCCGAGGAAGTCATCCTCCGCGGCACGCTCGCCGACATCGCCGGCCAGGTGAAGGACGCCGGCGTCACCCGCACGGCGGTCATCGTCGTCGGCCGCGTCCTCGGCGCCGAAGGATTCCCCGACAGCTACCTCTACTCCGACGGCCGCCCCCGCGACGACGAGGGAAGGACCCTGACGTGCGTGCACTGATCCTCGGCGGCACCGCGGAAGCCCGCGCCCTGGCCGAACGGCTCGTCGGCGCCGGCTGGCACGTCACGTCCTCGCTGGCCGGACGGGTCAGCGAGCCGAAGCTGCCGGTGGGGCAGGTGCGCATCGGCGGTTTCGGCGGCCCCGCGGGCCTGGCCCGCTGGCTGCTGGAGGACGCCACCGAAGTCATCATCGACGCGACGCATCCCTTCGCGGAGCGGATCAGCACCTCCGCCGCCGAGGCCGCGCGCGCCACGGGGTTGCCGCTGGTGGCGCTGCACCGGCCGCAGTGGGAGCCGGTGCGTGGCGACGAATGGCTCCGCGTCCCCGACATGGCCGCGGCCGCCGAGCTTGCCCGAACCCGTTTCGCCGCACCCTTTTTGACCATCGGCCGCCAGCAGCTGTCGGCCTTCGCCGCCGACCCGGACGGCCGGTACCTCATCCGCTGCGTCGAGCAGCCGACCGGTCCGCTGCCGCGTAACCGGACGGTCATGCTGTCCCGCGGCCCCTTCAAGGTCCCCGAGGAGCGGAAGCTGATGCGCGACTACGCCATCGACTGCCTGGTGACCAAGAACTCCGGCGGCGACCTGACCTACGCGAAGATCGAGGCGGCCCGCGACCTGAAGAAGCCCGTGATCATGGTGGACCGGCCGAAGCTGCCGGGCGCCGGGTTCGCCACGGTGACCACCAGCGTCGACGACGCGTTCACCGCCGTCACCCGCGCCCGTTACCTGCGGTAATCGGGGGCGCGTCGGCACGCGCCCGGTCACCGCACATCGCACCGTCGGCAAGCGCCCGGTCGCCGCGCATCGCGTCGCGCCGTCGGCATGCGCCCGGTCGCCGCGCGTCGCTTCGTCGGTATGCGAAAAGCCCGTGGCGTGCACTGTCAGATCTGCTACTTTTCGCCTCCCATAGGTCGGCGTCAGCGAAACTCCCCAGAACGGCCGCAGGGGAGCGTTCAGGCGTCGGCCCCACCCGAGGCCCATATCGCCATTGCCCCCGGGAAAAGTGCCTTCACGTGGGGTTATGAGCGTGCCCGATTCAAGCAACTTCTCCGCGGACATTCGCTGCGAAAGCGTCCGCATTTCGCGGTTATTCCTCAAAACCCCGAACACGAATAACCGCGAAGTTGGTGGAAATTCTCCGAAATCCACCAAGTTCGCGGTTCAACCGTTTTCCAGGAAACGGATATGACCGCGAACTTGGCGAGCACCGCTCGCAAAGCCGCCCGGCCGACAGATTTAGGCTTCCCGGGAGGCCGGAAGGGGCTGCGCAGCCTCCCGGAAGGACGGTAGTGGCCGGACGGAAGTGGACACGGAGCCTCCCGGAAGGGACGGAAGTGGCCGGAAGTGGCCGCGCAGACCTCCCCGAAGGACGGAAGAGGAGAAGGTAGCCGGAAAGTGGACGCAGCAACCTCCCGGATCCCCGGATTCGGGCCACGACGCCGTGGACCCGGCCTCCTACGAAGCCCCGCGGCTTAGGCCCGGTCTCCGACGAGGGCGCCGTCACCGCCCAGGGCGCCGTCACCGCTCAGGCCGTCCCCGCCCAGGGCGCCGGTGCCGGCGAATCCGCCGCCGCCGTAATGCCGGGCGGTGAACACGCGAGGCCCGTCGACGCCGTCGTAGGCGCGAGTGCTCGATGCGCCGACGATGAGCATGGTGCGCATGTCCACGACCTCGGGGTCGAGGTCGGCGACGGTCGTGACGGTGACCTTCTCCTCGGGGGCGCCGACGGCGCGCGCCACGATGACCGGGGTGTCCGGCCCGCGGTGTTCGGCGACGATGTCGCGCAGCGCCACGACCTGCGCGCGCCGAGTCTTCGACGCCGGGTTGTACACGGCGAACGCCATGTCGGCGCCGAGCACGGCTCGCAGGCGCTTTTCGACGACGTCCCACGGCTTCAGCCGGTCGGACAGCGAAATCATCGCGAAGTCGTGGCCGAGCGGGGCGCCGACCCGCGATGCGACCGCCTGGGCCGCGGTCATGCCGGGGACGATGCGGACGGGGACGTCGCGCCATTCGTCGTCGTCGGCGGTTTCGAGGACGGCCGCGGCCATCGCGAAAACTCCGGGGTCGCCGGAGCTGACCACGGCCACGCGGCCGCCGCCGCGCGCGAGGTCGAGGGCCATGGCGGCGCGTTCGGCTTCGACGCGGTTGTCCGAGAGGTGGCGGCGCTGGCCGGGGCGTTCGGGCACGCGGTTGACGTAGGTGGAGTAGCCGACGATGTCGGTGGCGGCGGCGATTTCGCCGGCGGCTTCGGGCGTGAGCCACTTTTCGGGGCCCGGCCCGAGCCCGACGACCACGACTTCGCCGGTCGCCGGGTCACCCGATGCGCCGGTCATTGCACCTTCGCTTGCCGACGCCGTCACGCCCGCCACCGCGTGTGCTGCCGCGCCCTCGAGCTCGGCGCCGACGACGGCGACCGCGAAATAGGGCACGTCGGCGGCATCGACGTCCGCGAGGGGAGCGGTCCACCCGCCGTCCATGGTCGCGCGGACGACGACATGCGCACGGTCAAGTTTCCCGGCTTCATGGAGAACGGAACGGACCTCGTCGACGTGGCCGCCGAGCTTCATCACCACCAGGCAGTCCGCCGCCTGCGCGGCGGCCACGAGGCGCCCGCGATCGGCGGTGGCGGGGAGAATGGTGAGGATGTCGGTCGCCTCGGCGAGCGGGTGCTCCAGCTCCGCCGCGGCAGCCGTCACACTGGGCACGCCGGGCACGACGTGCGCGGGGAAATCCCCGTCCAACGCGCGGTGCAAGTGCTGGTACGAGCTGTAGAGCATCGGGTCGCCGAGCGACAGCACGGCGACCGAGCGGCCGGCGCGCAGGTGATCCGCCAGACGGGCGGTGGCCTCGGCGTAGAAACCGGCCATTCGTTCGGCGTAATCGTCGCCGCCGCCGACCGTCACGGGGTAGACGAGGAGTTCCTCGATGGCGGGGCGGCCGGCGTCGGCACGCTCGGTGAGCAGGTCCGACGCGATCCGGCGCGCGGTGGAGCGGCCGTGGGTGCCGGCGTGGAAGGCGACGACGTCCGCGCCGAGGATGATCTCCGCGCCGCGGCGGGTGATCAGGCCCGGATCGCCGGGGCCGAGGCCGACGCCGTAAAGGTGGCCGGGCTGGACGCCGGTCGCGGCGGTCACGCCGGCCGCACCGGTCGCACCGGTCGCGCCCGTCACAGAGGTGCCGCTCACGGGAGAATCTCCTGCTTCGTGGCCAGCGCGTTCAGGGCCGCGCAGGTGATGGCGGAACCGCCGCGGCGGCCGGTGACGGTGATGTATTCCAGGCCCGGGAGGTCGGCGGCGACGTCGATGGTCGCCTGCTTCGACTCGGCGGCGCCGACGAATCCGACGGGCAGCGCGAGCACCGCGGCCGGCATCGGCAGCTTGCCTTCGCGCAGGCGGTCGAGCAGGTGGAACAGGGCGGTCGGCGCGTTGCCGATGGCCACGACCGCTCCCTCCAGGTCATCGCCCCACAGGTCGACGGCCGCGGCGGTGCGGGTGGTGCCCAGTTCGGCGGCGAGGCCGGGGGTGCGCTCGTCGTTGAGCAGGCACAGGACCTCGTTGTCGGCGGGGAGGCGGCGGCGGGTGATGCCGGACTTGATCATCGTGACGTCGGTGAAAATCGGCTTGCCCGCCTCCAGCGCGGCGCGGGCGGCGGCGACGGCGCCGGGGGAGAACACGATGTCCCCGGCCAGATCGGTCTGGCCGGCCGCATGAATCATGCGCACGGCGACGATCTCCTCGTCCGGGCTGAAGCGGCCGAGGTCGGACTCCTCCCGGATGATAGAGAAGGACTTGCGATAAATGGCTGAGCCATCGGTGATGTAGTCGAAGCCTGACATGCGTCTCAGGTTAAGCCACGGCCCGGATCGAACGCCGATCAGGCGGTCAATCCGGGCCGTG
>DUOR01000181.1 GCA_012838715.1 Actinomycetales bacterium | reverse complement strand
GGGCGTAGGGGGCGAGGGCGGGCAGCTGCGGCGCGGCCGGGTTGGCCTCCTGGATGGCGGGGGCCTGCATGCCCGGGACCACGCGGGTCTCGTCCGGGTCCGAGGTCGGGGCGTCCGGGCGGACGGCGTCGCCGTTGATGTCGACGATGCGCTGGTGCTCCGGGGAGCCGGCGCGGACCTCGTGGACGACGCCGTTCTCGTCGGTGACCAGGATCATCGGCTGCTCGACGTTGACCATGCCGAACTCCGCGGCCTGGCGGGCGATTTCGGCGGTGGAGCGCTGGTACTCGACGTCGCGCTCGAGGACCTCGATGCCGTCGCGGAGGCTCTGCTCCTGCTGGCGGGCCTCCGTCAACTGGATGGACTGGGTGGTGGACAGGCCCGACAGGATCATCGCCAGGACGATGCCGGTGACGAAGACGGCGATGGCGACCACGGAGAACCGGATGGCCGACTTGTCCTCGGTGGTGTTCGTCAGGCGGCGCCCGCGGCGGGACACGACCTGACGGGATCCGGTGCGTCCGCGGTAGGTGCCGCGGCGACCGCGGCCGCGTCGGGCGGGACCGACGGCCGGGCCGGTGGTGCGGGGTACCGCGGTTCCGCGGCCCGCCGGCCGGGCGAGCGTCTCGTCCGTGATGGTGGCTGCCATGTCTGCTCCCGGTGCTCTTTCCGTGTGTCCTGGTTCTTGTTCTTCGTCTGTTCCGTCGTTCTTTTCGGTCGTCGTGCCGCGCCCGTGCGCCCCGGCTACTCGAGCCGGATGCGTTCCAGGCACCTCACCCGGACCGGCGCGGCCCGGGGGTTGTCCTCGATTTCCCGGGGGCTCGCCTTCTCGGCGCCGCGGGTGACCAACCGGAACTTCGGTTCGTGGCCCGGCAGCTCCATCGGCAGCCCCGGCGGGGTCGTCGACTTCACCCTTTCGGCGAATTCGCGCTTGACCAGGCGGTCCTCGAGGCTCTGGTAGCTCATGAACACCGCGCGGCCCCCGACGGCGAGGCCGTCGCAGGTCATCGGCAGCACGTTCTCCAGCGCCTCGAGCTCGCGGTTGACCTCGATGCGCAGCGCCTGGAACGTCCGCTTGGCCGGGTGCCCGCCGGTGCGGCGGGACGCCGCGGGGATGGCGTCGTAAAGCAACTCGACGAGCCGACCCGAGGTGGTGAAGGGTTCACGCTCGCGTTCCCGGAGGATCGCGGTGGCGATGCGGCCGGCGAAACGCTCGTCGCCGTAGGTGGAGAGGATGCGGGCGATGTCGCCGTGCGAGTACCCGTTGAGAACGTCCGCGGCGGTCGGGCCCGTGGTCGGGTCCATCCGCATGTCCAGCGGCGCGTCCACGCGGTACGCGAACCCGCGGTCGACCTGATCCAGCTGCATCGAGGAGACGCCGAGGTCGAACAGCGCCCCGGCCAGGCCCTTCTCGCGGGCCAGCGAAATGGCGGGGGCGTCGACGTCGAACCCGGGGTCCGCCTCGAGGCCGGTGGCGCCGTCGGCGGGGATGCCGAGCACCGCGGCGAGGCCGTCGAAGCGGGTCTGCACACCGGTGAAACGGTCGCCGAAGCGGGCGAGGCGCTCGCGGGCGCCCGCCAG
>DUOR01000180.1 GCA_012838715.1 Actinomycetales bacterium | reverse complement strand
GGCTGACGTGCCCGGCCCGTGCGGCCGGGGCGTTGGTTTACTTCTCGATGTCGATCGAGGTGATGACGACCGGCTCCAGCGGGCGGTCCCAGTGGTCGGTGGCCACGCGGCCCAGCTCGTCGACGACCTTGCGCGAATCCTCGTCGGCGACCTCGCCGAAGATGGTGTGGTTGCCGTTGAGGTGCGGGGTCGGCACGACGGTGATGAAGAACTGCGAACCGTTGGTGCCGCGGCCGCCGCGCTTGCCGGCGTTCGCCATGGCGAGCAGGTACGGACGGTCGAACTGGAGCTCCGGGTGGATCTCGTCGTCGAAGTCGTAGCCCGGGCCACCGGTACCGGTGCCCAACGGGTCGCCGCCCTGGATCATGAAGCCGGCGATGATGCGGTGGAACACGGCCTCGTCGTAGAACGGGCCCGAGTCCTTGCCGGACGCGTTGGGGCCCTGGTACTCCTTGGTGCCCTCGGCGAGGCCGACGAAGTTGTCCACGGTCTCCGGCGCATGGTTGCCGAAGAGATCGATGCGGATGTCACCGTGGTTGGTGTGGATGATGGCGGTGGCGGTCTTGATAGTCACCCCGTCAACAGTACCGGCGATTCCGGGAAGCGGACAACGGCCCGGCCGTAAAACGCATACCCTGGAAAGTGAACGCCGTGCCCGCCAGTCGGGCCGGTTACCGACAGTCACCAATGAACAGACGAGGAGCGCACCGCACCATGTACCCCAGCACACTGTCGCTGGCCCTGAAGGGCGCCAAGTCCGCGTACGACACTTACGCCGATTACCGCGACAGGAAGGCCGCAGAAATGTACGACACCATGCAGGACGCCCGGAAGCTCGCCGCGAAGCGCGCCAAGGAAGCCGGCAAGACCGCCGGCGAGGCCACCGACGCCGCCCGCGACCAGCTGCAGACGCTGACCGCCGACGCCACCGCCGGCGCGGCCGACCTGCGCGACCGGGCAGTCGAGGGAGTGGAGGAGCTGCGCAAGTCCGGCAAGAAGAACCGCAAGAAGGCGGAGAAGTCCATGAAGAAGAACAAGTGCAAGGCCCGCCGCGAGGCGAAGAAGGCCCGCAAGCAGGCCACCCGCAACGCCAAGGCCACCCGCAAGGAACTGGAGAAGAAGGTCCAGCGCACCGCGGACAAGCTGTCCGGCAAGGAGGCCCAGCGCACGAAGGCCGGCCGCATCGCCACCGCCTCCATCATCTTCGCGGTCGTCGCCGCCGTCGCCGCGTTCGTCGCGGCCAAGATGCGCAAGGGCGACAAGCTGCCGGTGGACACCACCCCGGTGAAGCAGAAGGCCGCCGACCTGAAGGACGCCGCCACCGGCAAGGCCGAGGAGGTCAAGGAGGCCTCCGCCGCCACCACCGCCGGCGCCCAGGCCGACGCCGCCGACAAGCGCGCCGACGACCTCGAGAAGAAGGCCGCGCAGGCCGACGACGCCGGGGAGAAGCGGGACGCGCAGGCGAAGGCCGCCGAGGCCCGCGGCGAGGCCGAGCGCAAGACCCAGGACGCCAAGGCCGCCGAGGAGAAGGCCGCCAAGGCCGGCGAGAAGCAGGCCGAGGCCACCGACGAGCCGGCCGAGACCGCCGCCGACAAGGCCGACGAGTCCGCCGCCGAGATCGCCAAGGAGGGTGACGTCGACGGCGACGTCGAGCCCAACGAGGTGAAGCTGCAGTCCGAGGTCAAGGCCCCGGAGACCAAGGCGCCGAAGCCGGGCCAGGCCAAGAAGTAGGGCCACTCCCCCGCGCCACCCCGGTGCAAACGTGAAGCGACCCCCGTCCGAGTGGACGGGGGTCGCTTTCGCATCGGGTGGAGCATAGGAGAATCGAACTCCTGACCCCCACCTTGCAAAGGTGGTGCTCTACCAATTGAGCTAATGCCCCGGTGCACGAAATACAGGAAACCCCGTGCCGACCAGACTTTCGCCTTCGTCGGCACGGGGCCTGTTCGTGGTGGGCCTAGGAGGACTTGAACCTCCGACCTCTTCGTTATCAGCGAAGCGCTCTAACCGCCTGAGCTATAGGCCCGTGAACCGGGATATAACTTAACCCGGATGCCGATGTTAATACAAATCGGCTGGTCAGCGACTATTTCCGGGTGGCCGTGCAACCGTCGTCGGAAAACACCCGCGAACGCTGCCGCAGTGCTTTCCGACGGGCCGGTGCGGCGCCCGCGGGTCAGTCCAGATCGGAGAGGGTGACGCCGAGGCCGCCCACCAGATCCGAACAGGCGTTGTAGACGATGGCGCCGATGGTGGCCAGCGCCGTGACCACGAGGGCCCACACGAGGCCGACGACGGCGCCGGCGGCGAAGACCCAGCCCGTGGTCAGGCCGGAGTCCCCGCCGAGGAGCTCATCGAAGCGGTCGAGGAACCCCATGCCCTGGAACACCAGGTACAGCAGCGCCACGGCGATCATCCAGGCGAGGAACCCGATGACGCTGATGGCGGCGGAGATCCGCAGCATCGTCCAGGGACTGATCCTGCGCAGCAGCACCCGCTTACCGGCCATGGCCTACTCCTCGCCGCCCTTGTCGCCGGAGTCCGCGGTGTCGGCCGCGGAAACGCCGCCGGCGCGGGCCTCGACGACATCGAGGGTGCCGGACTCGGAAACCTTCACCGCGGTTTCCTCGCCCTCGTCCTCGACGTTGCGGTCGATGGCGAGCAGCTCGACGCCGTCGGCAAGGTTCACCAGGCGGACGCCCTTGGTGGCGCGCGACGTGGCGCGGATCTGGTTGACGGGCGTGCGGATGATGTCGCCGGCGGAGGTCACCGCGAAGATCTCGTCCTCGTTGGTGACCACCAGGGCACCCATGATCGCGCCGCGCTTCGGGTCGTACTTCAGGGTCAGCACACCCTGGCCGCCGCGGTTCTGGGCGGTGTACTCGCGCAGCGGGGTCTTCTTGCCGTAACCGCCCGTGGTGGCCACGAGCAGGTGCTGGTCGTCGTCCTCGATGACGACCATGCTCAGCAGCTTGTCGTCGCCCTTGAAGCGCATGCCCAGCACGCCGGCGGTGGCGCGGCCCATCGGGCGCAGCGCGTCGTCGGAGGCGATGAAGCGGATGGCCTGGCCGCGCTCGGAGACGAGCAGCAGGTCATCCTCCTCGGAGCACAGGCGGGCGCCGATGAGGGAGTCGCCCTCCTTGAGGTTGATGGCGATGAGGCCGGAGGAGCGCGCGGAGTCGTACTCCTCCAGGCGGGACTTCTTCACCTTGCCCTCGTGCGTGGCCAGCACCAGGTACGGGGAGTCCTGGTAGGTCTGGATCTGCAGGACCTCGGCGATCCGCTCGCCCGGCTGGAACTCCAGCAGGTTCGCCACGTGCTGGCCGCGGGCGGCGCGGGTGGCCTCCGGCAGCTCGTAGGCCTTCAGGCGGTACACGCGGCCGCGGTTGGTGAAGAAGAGGATCCAGTCGTGGGTGGAGCAGACGAAGAAGTGGCGGATGATGTCGTCCTGCTTCAGGTCCGCCCCGCGCACGCCCTTGCCGCCGCGGCGCTGCGACTTGTAGGCGTCGACCTTGGTGCGCTTCGCGTAGCCGGTGGAGGTGATGGTGACCACCACGTTCTCCCGGGCGATGAGGTCCTCCTCGGTGACGTCGCCGACGGCGCCGATGATCTCGGTGCGGCGGTCGTCGCCGAACTTCTCCACGACCTCGGCGAGCTCGTCGCGCACGATGGCGCGCTGGCGCTCGGGCTTGGCCAGGATGTCCTTCAGGTCGGCGATGCGCTCCTCCAGCTCGGCGAGCTCGTCGACGATCTTCTGGCGCTCGAGGGCGGCCAGGCGGCGCAGCTGCATCGCCAGGATGGCGTCGGCCTGCAGCTCGTCGATGTCGAGGAGGCCCATCAGGCCGGTGCGGGCGGTGTCGACGGTGGCGGACTGGCGGATGAGGGCGATGACCTCGTCCAGCATGTCCAGCGCCTTGACCAGGCCGCGGAGGATGTGGGCGCGCTTCTCGGCCTCGTCGAGGCGGTACTGGGTGCGCCGGACGATGACCTCGATCTGGTGGGCCACGTAGAGGCGCACCATCTGGTCGAGGCGGAGGGTGCGCGGCACGCCGTCGACGATGGACAGCATGTTCACGCCGAAGCTGGCCTGCAGCTGGGAGTGCTTGTACAGGTTGTTCAGCACGACGCGCGGCACGGCGTCGCGCTTGAGCTTGACGACGATGCGCATGCCCCACTTGAGGTCCGACTCGTCGTCGATGGACGAGATGCCGGCGAGGCGGCCGTCGCGGACCTGCTCCGCGATGTTGGCGATGAGGCGGTCGGGGTTGACCTGGTACGGCAGCTCGGTGATGACGATCTGCTGCCGGTTGCCCTCCTCCTCGATGGTGGTGACGCCGCGCATGCGGATGGAGCCGCGGCCCGTGGTGTAGGCCTCCTCGATGCCCTTGTCGCCGACAATCTGTGCGGCGGTGGGGAAGTCGGGGCCCTTGATGCACTTCATGACCGCTTCGAGGGCGGTCTTGTCGTCGGCGTCCGGGTTGTCGAGGCACCAGTTGATGGCATCCGCGATTTCGCGCAGGTTGTGCGGCGGGATGTTGGTGGCCATGCCGACGGCGATGCCGCCGGAGCCGTTCATCAGCAGCTGGGGCACGCGGGACGGCAGGATCACCGGCTCGGTGGTGCGGCCGTCGTAGTTGGGCTGGAAGTCGACGGTGTTCTCGCGGATGTCGCGCACCATCTCCATCGCCAGCGGGGTGAGGCGGGCCTCGGTGTATCGCATGGCCGCGGGGCCGTCGTCGCCGCGGGAACCGAAGTTGCCCTGGCCGTCGACCAGCGGGTAGCGCATCGACCACGGCTGGGCCATGCGGACCATGGTGTCGTAGATCGCGGAGTCGCCGTGCGGGTGGTAGTTGCCCATGGTGTCCGACACCGGCTTCGCGGACTTCACGTAGCCGCGGTCCGGGCGGTAGCCGTTGTCGTACATGGCGTAGAGGATGCGGCGGTGCACCGGCTTGAGGCCGTCGCGGACCTCGGGCAGCGCGCGCCCCACGATGACGGACATCGCGTAGTCGATGTAACTCGACTGCATTTCCTCGTTGATGTCGATGGGCCGGATGCCGTCGCCGGCGTGGACCGCCCCGTCGCCGCTGTTGTCGTCGCTCACTCAGATACCTCCGTAGTTTCCGCGAGCTGAACTTTACTCCCCCCACTGTACTCCCCCTCATGCCCCGTACGGACCGTGCAGGGCCGCTTTCCGACGGTGTCGGCCTCCCGGTTGATACCATTCCGGTATCACTTGGGGTCTGCGTGGTTTATCGTGGGCGCATGGCGATGACATTGCGGTTGACCCCGGCCGAGGATCGGGCGCTGACGTTGCTCGCGGCGACCCGGGGGACGTCCAAGCAGGAGGCGGCCCGGCGGGCCATCGTGGACGCGGCCGCACGATCGGTGCGCGACGCGGAAGTGCGCCGGCTGGCGGCCGAGACCGTCGAGGGGCACGCGGCGCTGCTGCGGAGGCTGTCCCGGTGACGGCCCCGGTCATCTCCTCCGTCACCGCGGAGGGACTGGTGGCGCTGGTCGACGTGCTGGCGGAATCCCTCCCCGAATTCGCCGGCGCCCGGATCGCCCGGCCCTGGGCGCTGGCCGCGGCGGCCGGGGCCGTCGAGGCCTCCATCGCGGGCGTGGAACTGCACCGCTCCCCCGCCGACGCCGCGGAGGCCATGGCCAGGACGATCCGCCGGCTGCGGCCACTCGATCACGGCAACGACGCCCTGGCTTTCCTCGCGGCCACCGTCCACCTGCGGCTGGCCGGTGCCGACGCGCGGCCGGGCACCGTCGCCCGCATCGCGGGGATCACGGTCCCGGCGGAACTGGCCGACCGGTACGCGGATTGACCGGGCGGGTGGCCGTCAGGGCCAGATGGTGGCGTCGTCGGAAAGCTCGGTGAGCCACCGATCGAGGCGATCGCAGACGGCCTCCGGCTCGCGCGCCCAACGGTTGTGGCCGAGGCGCTCGTCGATGAACTCGTAGCGGGCCGCCCGCGGCAGGCGCGACGCCAGGTCGATGGCCGACGCCGGGGTGCAGTCCCGGTCGCCGTCGCAGCTGAGCATGAGCACCGGCGTGGTGACGCGCGTGGTCAAACGCTCGTAATTCACGTCCGCGTTGCGCGGGCGCAGGCGGCCGTTGCGGGCGAACATAGCCCATTCCCGCACGTGGCGGCCCGACTGGCGCCCGTAGCGCGCCAAGTCCCACGGGCCCGCCGGCCAGTAACCGAGCAGCGTCGCCACCACCCACATCACCGGGCCGCCCCAGCACAGGCGCACGAACTCCTTGCCCTCGAAGCGGATGTAATGCGGCGTTCCGGAACCGATGGTGATCATGCCGTCGACGTCGGCCTCCGGGCGGGCCAGGTAAAGGCCGCCGATCTGGCCGCCCATCGAATGGCACATAAGGTACAGCGGCAGGCGCTCCCCGTCCTTCTCGAACTGGGCGCGCGCCTCGGCGACCGCGGCCGGGAAATCGACGGACGCGAGATCGTGGTAGCCCCACCGGCTCTTCCGCGTCGCTCGGGCCGTCTGCCCGCCCTGCCCGCGCAACTCGCTGACCAGCACCGCGTACCCGCGATCCCGGAGTTCCTGGGCCATCGGCCAGTAGTAGCGCGCGCCCATGCCGAAGCCCGGGAACAGCACGACGATGGCCTTCGGGTCGCCCTTCGGCCGGTAGATGGCCATCGGCGTCACCGAACCGTCGCGGAGCGTCCGCTCCACCAGCGGCGGCTCCTCCCGCTCGCGGCGCACCGGTTCGACGTAACCCTGCTCCGCGCCGGGAATGGGATCGCCGGGGACGGCGGCATGATCGCCGCCG
>DUOR01000018.1 GCA_012838715.1 Actinomycetales bacterium | reverse complement strand
GGGCGGGCCAGCAGCAGGGTGCCGCCGAGCACGCCGAGCGCCGCGGCGATGATGGCGGCGATCGGGCCCGCGACGTGCACGGTCAGTTCCTGCACCTGGGCCCAGTCCGACACGGTGACGGGCGCGTTGGCGCGCTGGGTGGCGGCGCCGGAGGACAGCAGGTCGAGGGCGCGCTGCGGGTCGGCGCCGGTGGTGACGAGCTGCATCGGCGACCAGGACGCGGCCACCGCGACGATGGCTGCGAGCGCGCCGACGATGCGGCGGCCGATGCCGCCGAGGATCAGGGTGGCGCCGACGGCGGCGATGAGCGTCAGCGCGAGCGCCGTCGTCTCCGGCGCCCACGTCGCGCCGACGAGGTCGTTGACCGCCTCACCGGACTTGTCGTCGAACGTGACGACGGTCAGCCAGGCCGCCCGCCCCGCCAGCCACAGCCCCGCCGCCGACAGCGCAATCAGCAGCAGCGCCGCACCGGGCCGGCGGTCGCTCTTCTTCGCGGTCTTCTTGTCGTCCGTCATCTACTGCCCCTCCCCGGTCTCGTCCCCGACGCCGATTTCGCGGATCGTCTCCGCGGCGGCGACGGCGCGCAGCACGGCGGCGGCCTTGTTGCGGGTTTCGGCGTCCTCGGCCTCCGGGTCGGAGTCCGCGACGATGCCGCCGCCGGCCTGGACGTGCACGGTGCCGTCCTTGACCAGCCCGGAGCGGATGGTGATGGCCTGGTCGGTGTTGCCGCGGAAGTCGAAGTAGCCGACGGTGCCGCCGTAGACGCCGCGGCGGGTGTCCTCGAGTTCGTCGATGATGGCCAGGGCGCTGGGCTTCGGGGCGCCGGAGAGGGTGCCGGCGGGGAAGGTGGCGGCGAAGGCGTCGACCGCCGTCTTGTCGTCGGCAAGCTCACCGGTGACGGTGGACACGAGGTGCATCACGTGGCTGTAGCGCTCCACGTGGCGGAAGTCGTGGACCTTGACGGTGCCGGGGGCGCAGACGCGGCCGAGGTCGTTGCGGCCCAAATCGACGAGCATGAGGTGCTCACTGTTCTCCTTCTCGTCGGCCAGCAGCTCCTGCTCCAGCCGCACGTCCTCCTCGACGTCGGCGCCGCGGGGGCGCGTGCCGGCGATGGGGTTGGTGACCACGCGGCGGCCCTGCACGGCGACGAGCGACTCCGGCGAGGAGCCGACGATCTGGAAGGCCGTGTCGGTCATCGTCGCGTCGGGGACGTTGACCAGGAACATGTACGGGCTCGGGTTGGTGGTGCGGAGCATGCGGTAGACGTCCAGGCCGTCGGCATCGGTGTCCACCTCGAAGCGCTGCGACAGCACGATCTGGAAGGCGTCGCCGGCACGGATGTGCTCCTTGCACACCTCGATGCGGCGCATGTGCTCCTCGGGGGTGCTCTGGCGGCGCACGTCGGGCTCGGGGAAGTCGACCTCGACGGGCGGGTGCGCGGTCGGCTGCGCCAGCTTGCGCAGCATCCCCCGCACGCGGCCGACGGCGTCGTCGTAGGCCTCGTCGACGCGCTCGTCGGAGGCGTCCCAGTTGATCTGGTTGGCCACCAGCCAAATCACGCCCTCGTGGTGGTCGACGACGGCGAGGTCCTCCACCAGCATCTGCACCATCTCGGGCACGCCGAGGTCGTCGACGCAGGTGTCGGGCAGCTTCGTCTCGATGAAGCGGATGATGTCATGGCCGAAGTAGCCCACCAGGCCCGACGTCAGCGGCGGCGCCGCCTCATCGTCGGCGAGCGGCAGTTCGGTGTGCAGCAGGCGCAGCGTCTCGCGCAGCGCCACCAGCGGATCGCCGCCCTCGGGAGCGCCCTCCGGCGCGGTGCCGATCCACTTCGCCTCGCCGTCGACCACGGTCAGCGCCGTACGCGAACCGCAGCCGATGAGCGACCACCGCGACCACGATTCGCCCACGTCCGCCGACTCCAGCAGGAAGGTGCCGGGGCGGCCGTCGGCGAGCTTCCGGTACGCCGACAGCGCGGTCTCCCCGTCCGCCAGCACCCGCTGGATCACGGGCACCACACGGTGGTCGCGCGCCAGGGAACGGAACCGTTCCCGGGAGGTCATCGAGGTTCGCGTAGAGGTTCGCGTCATGGGGGACATCATGCCAAACGCGGGCGCGTCCCCGGCCACCACTCCCCTGGACGGCCCCTAGATCAGCGGGTCGACGTCGAAGCAGGAGTGGGCGCCGGTGTGGCAGGCGGCGCCGGTCTGTTCGGCGACGACGAGCACGGTGTCGTGGTCGCAGTCGAGGGACACGGACACGACGTGCTGGAAGTGCCCGGAGGTCATGCCCTTGATCCAGTATTCGCCGCGGGAGCGGGACCAGTAGGTGCCGCGGCGGGTGCCGAGGGTGTACGCCAGGGCGTGGTCGTCCATCCAGGCGAGCATGAGCACGGTGCCGGTGCCGGCCTCCTGCACGATGGCGGGCACGAGGCCGGCGTCGTTGCGCTTGAGGCGGGCGGCGAGGTCGGGCGCGAGGTCCCAGGTGGTGGGGTCCTCCGGGTCGCGGGTGCCGACGGTCAGGGCGTCCGCGCTCATCGGCGCACCTCGTGGCCGGCGGCGGCCAGCGCGTCCTTGACTTCGCTGATGGAGACTTCGCCGAAGTGGAAGATCGAGGCGGCGAGGACGGCGTTGGCGCCGGCGTCGACGGCGGGCGGGAAGTGGTCGGCTGCGCCGGCGCCGCCGGAGGCGATGACCGGCACGGCGACGGCCGCGCGGACCTTGTGCAGCAGTTCGAGGTCGAAGCCGTCCTTGGTGCCGTCGCCGTCCATGGAGTTCAGCAGGATTTCGCCGACGCCGAGCTCCTCGCCGGTGCGGGCCCATTCGATGGCGTCGAGGCCGGCGGACCTGGTGCCGCCGTGGGTGGTGACCTCGAAGCCGGAGGGCTGCTCCCGGCCGCCCTCGGGGACGCGGCGGGCGTCGACGGACAGGACGATGCACTGGGAGCCGAACTTCTGCGACAGTTCGCGCAGGAGCTCCGGGCGGGCGATGGCGGAGGTGTTCACGGACACCTTGTCGGCGCCGGCGCGCAGCAGCTGGTCGACGTCCTCGACGGAGCGGACGCCGCCGCCGACGGTGAGGGGGATGAAGATCTGCTCGGCGGTGCGCTTGACCACCTCGAGCATGGTGCCGCGGCCTTCCTTGGAGGCGGAGACGTCGAGGAAGGTGAGTTCGTCGGCGCCTTCCTCGTTGTAGCGGCGGGCCAGTTCGACGGGGTCGCCGGCGTCGCGGAGGTTCTCGAAGTTGACGCCCTTGACCACCCGGCCGTCATTGACGTCCAGGCAGGGGATGACGCGGATTGCGACGGTCATGCGGGTGCTCCTTGTTTCGGGGGTTGGTTCTCGGGGCGGGGCTCAGGCGCGGAAGTCGTCGGGCGGTTGGATGGCCTTGACGATGTGCAGCAGTCCGGCGTGCACTTCCTCGGTGCCGGCGAGGACGCCGAGGGATCCGGTGTGCCATTCCTCGCCGGCGAGGTCGGTGACCACGCCGCCGGCCTCGCGGATGAGCAGCACGCCGACGGCGTTGTCCCACACGTGCGGGGAGAAGGTGACGGTGCCGCCGAATGAGCCGGCGGCGGTGGTGGCCAGGTCGACGCCGACCGAGCCGGAGATGCGGATGGTGCGGTAGCGCTCCCCCACTTGGGCGAGCAGCAGTTGGCGCCAGGGCCGCGGGAAGGTGCCGTCGCGGCGGGCGATGACGGAACCGAAGGCGATGGAGACGGGGCGGCCGGACTTGGGGTCCATGTGCACTTCGCGCCCGTTGACGCGGGTGCCGCCGCCGAGGGTGGCGGTGACGCGCATGCACAGCAGCGGCATGGACGCCAGCGCCACGACGGGTTCGCCCTTGTGCAGCAGCGCCACGAGGATGGCGCACATGGGGAAGCCGGCGGCGTAGTTGGTGGTGCCGTCGATGGGGTCGACGACCCACACGGTGTCCTGGAGCGGGTCGGCGCCCGATCCGCCGTACTCCTCGCCGTAGACGGGGAAGCCGGTGAAGTGCTGCAGCAGTTCGCGCAGCCGCCGTTCGATGGCGAGGTCGACTTCGGTGGCGAAGTCGCCGCGGGCCTTGGTGATCAGCGGGTCGGCGCCGAGGCCGGAGGTGAACAGCGCCTCCACCTCGTCGACCGCCGCCTCCGCCATGGCCAGCAGCGCCCGCGGTTCCAGTTCAGCCATCAGTGCACCCGTCTCCCCCGTCGCGCTGCGGTCTAGCCGCGCGCGACCGCCAGGGCCTCTTCCAGGGTGAAGCGGCCGGCGTAGAGCGCCTTGCCGATGATGGCCGAGTCGACGCCCTCGGGGACGAGGGTCTTGATGGCCTCGACGTCGGCAAGCGAGCTCACGCCGCCGGAGGCGATGATCGGCGCGTCGGTGGCGGCGGCCACGTCGCGCAGGAGCTCCAGGTTCGGGCCGGCGAGGGTGCCGTCCTTGGAGACGTCGGTGACCACGAAGCGGGAGCAGCCCTCGGAGTCGAGGCGCTCGAGGACCTCCCACAGGTCGCCGCCGTCGGAGACCCAGCCGCGGCCGCGGAGGCGCCACTCGCCCTCGATCTTGCGGACGTCCATGCCGATGGCGACGCGGTCGCCGTACTCGCCGATGATGCGCTTGCACCACTCGGGGTTCTCCAGCGCGGCGGTGCCGATGTTCACGCGGCGGCAGCCCGTGGCCAGCGCGGCCTCCAGGGTCTCGTCGTCGCGGATGCCGCCGGACAGCTCCACGTCGACGTCGAGCTTGCCGACGACGTCGCGCAGCAGCTCGTAGTTCGAGCCGCGGCCGAACGCCGCGTCGAGGTCGACGAGGTGAATCCACTCCGCGCCGGCGTTCTGCCAGTTCATCGCGGCATCGAGGGGCGCGCCGTAGTGGGTCTCGGTGCCCGCGGCGCCCTGGACCAGGCGAACGGCCTGGCCGTCGGCGACGTCAACTGCGGGCAGGAGGGTCAGGGTCATGGTGGTGTTTCGCTCCCCGGGGATCGTGTTCAGGACAGTGTGTCGGGACTGTGGGCGGCGCGGCGTCGAGTCGCGCGCGGCGCCCACCGGAAGTATAGGCGCACGGCCGGTCAGGCCAGGGTGCCCACCCAGTTGCGCAGCAGCGCGAGGCCGGCGTCACCGGACTTCTCGGGGTGGAACTGGGTCGCCCAGAGGGGGCCGTTCTCCACCGCGGCGACGAACGAGTCGCTTTCGTGGGTGGCGCGGGAGACCAGCGGCGCGGCGATGCGCGACTCGGCCTTCAGCTCCCAGCGGCGCACGCCGTAGGAGTGCACGAAGTAGAAGTGCTCGTCCTCGATGCCGCGGAACATGGTGGTGCCGTCGGCGACGTCGACGGTGTTCCAGCCCATGTGCGGGAGGATTTTCGCGTCGAGCCGTTCGACGGTGCCTGGCCATTCACCGCAGCCGGGGGTGCCGACGGGGCGTGCCGACGGGTCCGCCTCGTCGGCGTGGACGCCTTCGGCGAACTCGACGCCGCGGTCGAAGAGGATCTGCATGCCGACGCAGATGCCCAGGACGGGGCGGCCGCCGGCGAGGCGGGAGCCGATGAGGCGGGGGCCCTGCACGCGGCGGAGGCCCTCCATGCAGGCGGCGTAGGCGCCGACGCCCGGGACGAGCAGCCCGTCGGCGTTC
>DUOR01000179.1 GCA_012838715.1 Actinomycetales bacterium | reverse complement strand
GCACCTCCGGGGACGCCCCCGCCACCGCCACGCCGGCGGGGCGGGGGCGTCCCTTTTCCGGTTGCTTGCCGACGCCTCCCATCGGGCCTCCCGGACCAGGTTCTTTTCCGGGTGGTTGTCCGGGGGACGTCGGCAAGCCCCATAATTGGGCTATGGCTGAGCGAACGAAAACCATCGGCGACGGAACGGGTGGCCGGCACCGCAGGGACGCCGGTACCGCGGTGGCGGCGCCGGGCGAATCCCGGGGGCGGCTGTCGGTTCCCGCGCCGTCGCCGGAAACCGAGGCCCGGAAGCGGCGGGAGCTGCGGAACTCGAAGGCGTTCGCGACGGGGCTGCTGATTTTCGCGGCGTCGGTGTACCTCTTCTGCCGCTGGCTGGAGGCGGACGCCGTATCCGACGGCGAGCACCCGGCGGCGTGGATCGGGTACGTGCGCGCGGCGAGCGAGGCCGGCATGGTCGGCGCGCTGGCGGACTGGTTCGCGGTGACGGCGCTGTTCCGGCACCCGATGGGCATCCCCATCCCGCACACGGCAATCGTGCGCCGGAAGAAGGATCAGGTCGGTGAGTCGCTGGCCGAGTTCATTGGCGAGAATTTCCTCAACCCGACCCTGGTGCTGGAGAAGGTTCGCTCGCTGCGGATCACCGAGCGGGCCGGCAAGTGGCTGGTGACGCCGGGCAACCCGGAACGGGCGTCGGAGCAGGTGGGCAAGTTCATCGGAAATGCGCTCGAGGCCGTCGATCCGGCCGACGCCGAGGCCGTGATCAAGGCCGCCGTCATCGACCGCGTCGCGGAGCCGGAATGGGGGCCGCCCGCCGGGCGCATCCTGGAGCAGCTCATCGAGGAGGGCCGCACCGAACCCGTCGTGCAGCAGCTCGCCGAATGGCTGCACCGGAAGGCGCAGGGCAGCCTGGGGCTCATCGACCGGCTGGTGGGGGAGCGGGCGCCGACGTGGGCGCCGTCGTTCGTCAACGACATCATCGGCGAACGCGTGCACCGCGAACTCGTCGAGTGGACGTGGCAGGTGCAGCGCAACCCCGACCACGAGGCCCGGGAGGCGCTGCGGCGCGGGCTGGCGAAGCTGGCGAAGGACCTGCAGGAGGACCCGACGATGGTCGAGCGGGTCGAGGGCATCAAGGCCGACCTGCTGGCGTCCGACGCCATGGTGCGGGCCCCGGGGGCGATCTGGTCGTCGACGTCGACGGCGCTCATCGAGGCCGCCCGCGACCCGGAGTCGCTGCTGCGCCGCAAGCTCGCGGAAACCGCCGAACGCTACGGGCGGCGCCTGACGGAGGAGCCGGAGCTGCGCCGCAAGATCGACACCACCATCGAGAAGGCCGCGGCGTTCCTCGCCGAGAACCACGCGGGCGAGGTGACGTCCATCATCTCCGAGACGGTCGAGCGCTGGGACGCCGACGAGGCCTCGGACAAGATTGAGCTGATGGTCGGCCGCGACCTGCAGTTCATCCGCGTCAACGGCACGGTGGTCGGCTCGCTGGCGGGCCTGGCCATCTACACCTTCTCCACCCTGCTGTTCGGCGGCTGAGGGCGGGCCGCCGCGCGGGGGCGGCGGGTGCACCGGCGCCGCATGTTCCGCGGAACACCTGCCGTGGGCTTTTCCGCTGCGTAGAGTGGGGGAGGAAGTCTACTAAGCGAGGAGCAGACATGACCGATCGTGACGACCGGATGAACCAGGCCTTCGACCTGTTCAAGACCCCCTTCTACGCGTGGATCGGCGCCGGCGTGCGTTCGTTCGAGATTCTCGGTGACATCGGCGCCCGCGTGCGCGCCGAGGAGGAGGCCCGCGACGGTTCCGCCGCCGCCGAGGCTCCTGCCGCCGATG
>DUOR01000178.1 GCA_012838715.1 Actinomycetales bacterium | reverse complement strand
GCCAGCTCGGCACGTCGCTGGTGCGCCGGGCGCCGGAGGGCGCGGCCGTCGTGGCGCTGGCCCGGGCGGACCTGGACATCACGGACGCCGCCGCGGTCGCCGCGCATCCGGCGCTGGCCGCCGACGTCGTCATCAACGCCGCCGCCCACACCGACGTCGACGGCGCCGAAACCGACGAGGCCCGCGCCCACCTCATCAACGCCACCGCGGCCGGCCACCTCGCCGAACGCTGCAAGACCACCGGGGCGCACCTCATCCACATCTCCACCGACTACGTCTTCGGGGACGGCGGCCCGGAGGCTGGCGGGGACGCGGATGGGGCGGCGTCGGAAAGCGAACCACTGCGCGTCGGCGACCCGACGCGGCCCGCCACCGCCTACGGCCGCACCAAACTCGCGGGGGAGCGGCTGGTGCGCGACTCCGGGGCCGCCGCCAGCATCGTGCGCACCGCATGGGTGTACTCGGGGCCGACGCAACCGGGGACGCCCGACTTCGTGTCCACCATGCTCTCCCTGGAGGAACGGGGGCGCCCCGACGGCACCATCAACGTCGTCGCCGACCAGCACGGCAACCCCACCTTCGCCGACGACCTCGCCGACGCACTGTGGGAACTCGCCCTGCGGCCCGTCGCCGGCACCTTCCACGTCACCGGCACCGGCGCCACCACCTGGCACGGCCTCGCCGCCGAAACCTTCGCCCTCGCCGGCGCCGACCCTGCCCGCGTGCGCCCCTGCACCTCCGCCGAATTCCCCCGCCCCGCACCCCGGCCCGCCTGGTCCGTCCTCGACGGGAACGACTGGCGCGACGCCGGTTTCACCCCGCTGCCGGGGTGGCGGGACGCCCTGCGGCGGGCACTGCTCTAGGGTTGGCCGCGTGAATGAAGGGCGCGACACCAAACAACTGCCGTTGGGGGTCGTCACCGTCACCTATTCGCCCGGCGAGCACCTGCGCGCCCTGGTCGATTCGCTGCCCGGCGCCACGCCGGACGGAACGGTGCTGGTGATGGCGGACAACGGTTCCGTCGACGGCTCCCCGGAAGCCGAGGCCGAGCGGGCCACCGCGGAAGGGCGCGACGACGTCATTTTCCTGCCGACCGGCGGCAACATCGGCTACGGCGCGGCCGCGAACCGCGGCATCGCCGAAGTGGCCCGCATGCGCGACGCCGGCCGCATCCGCGGCGACCACGTCCTGCTGGTCAACCCCGACGTCATCTTCGCGCCGGGCTCCATCGCCGAACTGCTCGACTGCGCGCGCCGCAACCCCCGCGCCGGGGCCGTGGGCCCCCTCATCCGCGAGGCCGACGGCACCGCCTACCCCTCCGCCCGCGCCGTCCCCGACCTCGTCGGCGGCATCGGCCACGCCCTGCTTGCCGACGTCTGGCCCGGCAACCCCTTCTCCCGCCGCTACCGCGACGACTCGGACATGTCCCGCGAACGCGACGCCGGGTGGCTGTCCGGCTCCTGCCTGCTGCTGCGCTGGGACGCGTTCGACTCCGTCGGCGGCTTCGACTCCCGCTACTTCATGTACATGGAGGACGTCGACCTCGGCGACCGGCTGGGCCGCGCCGGCTGGCGGAACATCTTCACCCCGGCCGCCGAAATCCGGCACGCGCAAGGGCATTCGGCGTCCTCGCACCCGGAGATCACCGTCCGCGCCCACCACGATTCCGCCTACCGGTTCATGTCGGACCGGCTCACCGGACCGTGGCTCGCGCCCGTCCGGCTGGCCCTGAAGGTGGGCCTCGCCCTGCGTGGCGGCATAGTTTTGGCCGTGAAGAAGCGTAAGAAGTAATTCCGGACATGAATCGGCGGCAGTGAGCCGCCCGCCGGTCGACACCAGGAGGAATCCTCTCACCATGACCACCCCCGACGCCGCCGAGCTCGCTTCCCGCACCGACGCGGTGATCCTCGTCGGAGGCCAGGGCACCCGCCTGCGGCCCCTGACGGTGGGCACCCCGAAGCCGATGCTGCCCACCGCGGGCGTGCCCTTCCTGGAGCACCTGCTCGGCCGCATCCGCGCCGCGGGCATGACGCACGTGGTGCTCGGCACGTCGTACAAGGCGGAGGTCTTCGAGGAGCACTTCGGCGACGGCTCCGACCTGGGCCTCGACATCGAGTACGTGGTGGAGGACGAGCCGCTGGGCACCGGCGGCGGCATCCGCAACGTGGCCGACAAGCTGCGCTTCGACACCCAGATGGTGTTCAACGGCGACGTTCTCGGCGGCACCGACCTGGGCGCCATCCTCGCGCAGCACGCGGAGAAGGAGGCGGACGTGACCATGCACCTCGTCCGCGTCCCCGACCCCCGCGCCTTCGGCTGCGTGCCGACGGACGACGACGACCGCGTACTCGAATTCCTGGAGAAGACCCAGGACCCGCCGACCGACCAGATCAACGCCGGCTGCTACGTGTTCCGCCGCGAGATCATCGAGAACATCCCCGCCGGCCGCGCCATCAGCGTCGAGCGCGAGATTTTCCCGGCGCTCCTGGACGACGGCCGCCGGGTCTACGGTTACGTCGACTACGCGTACTGGCGCGACATGGGCACCCCGGCGGACTTCGTGCGCGGCTCCTCGGACCTGGTCCGCGGCATCGCCCCGTCGCCGCTGCTGGAGGGCCGCCACGGCGAGTCCCTGGTCGACGACTCCGCCGCCGTCGGCGGTGGCGCCCTGCTGTACGGCGGCACCGTCGTGGGCCGCGGCGCCGAGATCGGCGCGGGCGTCCGCCTGGACCAGACCGTCGTGTTCGACGGCGCGAAGATCGGCGCCGGCGCCGTCATCGAGCGCTCCATCATCGCGTCGGGCGCCACCATCGGTCCGCGCTGCGTCATCCGCGACGCCGTCATCGGCGAAGGCGCGGACGTCGGCGCCCGCTGCGAGCTGATCTCCGGCGCCCGCGTGTGGCCGGGCGTCAGCATCCCGGACGGCGGCGTGCGCTTCTCCACGGACGTGTAGTCCGCGGGGGTTCGGCGGCCGTTCTCTTGCGGTCCGTTGGCGTCCAGTTTGCCGCGTGCTCGGGCTGCTTCCTCCGAAATGTGGGCTCCCCGTCCGCCGGCGCCCGGCTGCGGACCTCCGGAACCTAAAACTCGGGATCAATAACTCGGGATCAGTACTGATCCCGAGTTAAAGGTGGGTCCACGGAGGTGATCCCGAGTTATTGATCCCGAGTTTTGGTGGGAGGGCCGACTGATCCCGAGTTTTGGCCGGGACGGCCGCGGGATCCAAGGGGCCGGCAACCAGTTCCAAGATTCCGACCACCGGTTCCGCGGGGCTGACCACCGGGGCAGGGTCCCCGCCGGACTAGAGTCCCGAAAGCGTCGGCGACCCACCGAGGCGCTGTGAGGAAGATCACGCGACACGCGGGCCAACCTTCAAGCTCCGGTTGAACCCCCCGCGCCGGGGGTGCGCCGGGAAGTGGCCCTGCGTGTTCCTGAGAATTCCCACGGAAAAGCATCCACGGCTTGACCCAACCGGGGTTTCACGTGTGTAATCACAAGTGTGTGATTGCGGGAATGAACGAGTTTCAGCGTTTGTTCCCGGTCGCGCGACGACCGTAAGAAACCCCGATTTTCCGGCAGGAGGCCGATTGCATGGACGAGTCCACCGTTTTCGGTAGCCGATCGGCGAGGCGGGAATCGACCGCGGGGGAGACCCAGGTGACCGAATCGACGGCCGTTGAGCAAACCCGCACGTTGGTCGATTGGGCCGACGACCTGTCGGGGCTTTTCGAGGCGGTGGATCAGGACTGGCAGGAGCAGGCCCTCTGCGCACAGACCGATCCCGAGGCCTTCTTCCCGGAGAAGGGCGGATCGACCCGCGAGGCCAAGCGCATCTGCCGCGCCTGCGGCGTCCGCGACGAGTGCCTCGAGTTCGCCCTCGAGCACGATGAGCGCTTCGGAATCTGGGGTGGCCTCTCCGAGCGTGAGCGCCGCCGCCTGAAGCGGCAGATCGGTTAAAACCGGCGCCGCGCCGGAAGTGCCCTTTACTTCACGACGGGCCGCGATGACCTTCGGGACATCGCGGCTTTCGTGATCCCGGGCGGAAGCCGGCCGCGATCCTCCGCTAGAAGTCGGCGTCGTAGCCCGGATCCACGTCCTCGGGTTCGACGTTCAGGTGCACGGCGACGAGGCGAGCCAAGACGTCGCGCAGGACGTCGCCCAAATCCTCGCGGCTCGGCGCCCGCTTCTCAATCGGCCGCCGGAACAACACGATCCGCGGGCGGGTCGGGCGGCCCAGCCTGTCGACGCCGGCCGGGATCAAACGCCCAAGGGGGACCGGGCCGTCGGCCGCGACCTCGTCGGGAAGCAACGCGCCCGGGTGGAGGTTCATGCGGGGGACGGTGTCCACGGCGACGTCGAGATGCGCCAAATGGCCGTGCCAACGCTCCTCGATGGGGGCGTAGGCGTCGAGGACTGCCTGGTCGAAGGATTCCGAACGGCTGCGCCACCGCGGAACCTCCGGCGGCAGCAGGGGGCCGCGCAGGCCGCGGCCGCGGCGCTCGATGCGGCGGGACACGTTCATGGGGGCAAGTCTAGGGCCCGGCCCGCGCGACCCGCGGCAGGCCCCGCCGGGCGGGCGGCGGGTGGTTGGGGCGCCGTCGGAAAGCGATGGCGGCAGGCCCCGCCGGGCAAGGGGAAGGGGAGGCCCGGTGAATTGCGGTTGCGCGCTGCGGTAATGGCGAACGGACTACAGAAACCTCAAGTTTGGGTCTAGACTTTGGCCCGTGAGTCAATTCCGTCGCTGCTGCAGGCCCGGGTGCGGCAAGCCCGCCATCGCCACCCTGACCTACGCATATTCCGAGTCCACCGCCGTCGTTGGCCCGCTGGCCGCCGCCAGCGAGCCCCACAGCTGGGATCTGTGCGATCGGCACGCCCAGTCCATCACCGCCCCCCTCGGGTGGGAACTCGTCCGCTACGACCTGCCGGACCCCGTCGCCGACGACGACCTGACCGCGCTGGCCGAAGCCGTCCGCGAAGCCGGCCGCCACGCCACTGGCCTCGTTCTCCGCGACGAAACCGAGCCGCGCTGGGCCCAGGTCGACCCGGCCCGCCACCCCTCCCGCCGCCCCGCCCGGGCGCACCTGCACGTCGTTCCGGACCCTGACGAGGGGTAAGATTCCGCTCCGGGCGACCGCCGCAATCCCCGCGGCCGCGCCCGACCCTGTCTCTGGCCGCCTGCGACGGATGACGCACAGCGCGCGGCCATTACCTAGGAGCGGAACAGCAACGTGAGCAAGCGCAACCGTGCGGACTTGGACTCCGTGATCAAGGCCTACGACGTCCGCGGCGTCGTCGGCGAGGGCATCGACGAGGAGCTCATGCGGGACGCCGGTGCGGCGTTCGCCATCCTCATGCGCGATGAGGGCGCCGACCGCGTCGCCATCGGCCACGACATGCGCGACTCTTCGCCGGGCCTGTCCCGCGCCTTCGCCGAGGGCGTTTCCGCCCAGGGCCTCGACGTCGACATGCTGGGGCTCACCTCGACGGACCAGCTGTACTACGCCTCGGGCGTCATGGATTGCCCCGGCGCGATGTTCACCGCGAGCCACAACCCGGCCGAGTACAACGGCATCAAGCTGTGCCGCGCCGGCGCCCGCCCCGTCGGGCAGGAGACCGGCCTCTCCGACATCAAGGACATGCTGGCCGCCGGCGTCCCCGGGTACGAGGGCGAGACCGGCGTCATCAACGAGCGCGACGTGCTCGACGGCTACGCCGAGTTCCTCCGCGGCCTCGTCGACCTCGCCTCCGGCCGCAAGCTGACCGTCGCCGTCGACGCCGGCAACGGCATGGCCGGCCTGACCGCCCCCGCCGTCCTGGGCGACGTCACCGACCTGCGCGACCTCTACTTCGAGCTGGACGGCAACTTCCCCAACCACGAGGCGAACCCGCTGGAGCCGGCGAACCTCGTCGACCTGCAGAAGTTCACCGTGGAGCAGGGCGCCGACATCGGCCTGGCCTTCGACGGCGACGCCGACCGCTGCTTCGTCGTCGACGAGAAGGGCGACCCGGTCAGCCCGTCCGCCATCTGCGCGCTCATCGCCACGCGTTACCTTGCCGACGAGCCGGGCGCCGTGATCATCCACAACCTGATCACCTCGGCGGCCGTGCCGGAGATGGTGCTGGAAGCCGGCGGCATCGCCGTGCGCACCCGCGTGGGCCACTCCTTCATCAAGGCCCGCATGGCCGAGACCAGCGCCGTTTTCGGCGGCGAGCACTCGGCCCACTACTACTTCCGCGAATTCTGGAACGCCGACTCCGGCATGCTGGCCGCCCTCCACGTCCTGGCGGCGCTGGCGGAGCAGGACAAGCCGCTGAGCGAGTTCATGGCGGAGTTCGACCGCTACGAGCAGTCCGGCGAGATCAACTCCCGCCTTGGTTCGGCCGCGGAGCAGCTGGAGAAGCAGGAGCGCATCTCCGAGCTGTTCGCCGCCCGCACCCGCGCCCACGACTGGGTCGACGGCCTGACCATCGGCCTGAAGGACTCGAAGGCCTGGTTCAACGTGCGCGCCTCCAACACGGAGCCGCTGCTGCGCCTGAACGTCGAGGCGCCCACCCGCGAGGAAGTGGACGCGCTGACCGACGAGGTCCTGCGCATCATCCGCGCCTAACGGCGGCCCGCTCAGGCACACTGGGCGTATGGATTCCACGAGCCTCCTGTTGCTTGCCGCGGCCGAGGGCCCGCACCTGCGGGCCGCCGCTTCCGCCGCCGCGGACGGACTTTTCGACGATCTCCCGGAGCCCCGGGCCGTCGTCCTCATCACGAACGAGTCGCGTGCCCGGCTCGCCGCGGAGGCGGTGGTGGCGCTGGCCGCCGACGCGCGGGCGCCGATCACCATCGCCCGCACGCTGCCGCGGTTCGTCGGCGCGCTGGACCTGGTGGTCGTCATGACCGACGACGCCGGCGACGTGGCCGCCGAGGTGCTGGCCGAAGCGGACCGCCGGGGAGCGGCGACCGTGCTCATCGATCCGGGCGAGGGGCCCGTGCGGTCGGCGGCGTCGCCCCGGACCGTCGTGGTGCCGCGGCCGGCGATGAGTTCCTTCGGTTCCTTCTGCGGCTACGTCGGCGCCGTCCTGGGTGCGCTGACGTGCGCCCGGGTCACGGCCCTAGGCCCCGCCCAAATCCTTTCCGACGTCGCCGATCTCGTCGACGAGGAGGCGGTCAAGTGCGCCCCGGACCGGGATCTGCTGGTCAACCCCGCCCGCCAGCTGGCCCAGTGGGTGCGCGGCCGGTCGGCGGTGTTCGCCGGCGAGGGTGACGTGTGGCGCGCCGTGGCGGAGCTCGCGGCGGCGTGGATGCTCGACGCGGGCATCCCGGCGCACGGGACGACGGTGGCGGACATGATGCGCGCGGCGCCGGTCCTGACCCCGGTCGCACCCGATCCTTTCCACGATCCCCTGATCGACGGTCCGGCCGGTGGGGGGCTGGTGCTACCGTTGAGAGCTATTGTCGTGACCTCCCCTGCCGACGCGCCCGCCCGTAGGGCCCGTCTGGAGCCTTTCGAGTGGATTCGCGTGGAAAGCCCCGCGGAGGAGGTCGAGGTCCGCCACCCGTTGGTGGACGTGTGCGTTACCGCGGCCCGGTTGGCCGCGGTGGCCGCGTATGTACCCGAGGAGGATTAGCCGGCCGATGGAGCGGATTGACGCGGTGGTGCAGTCGTACCCGTGGGGGTCGCGCACCCTGCTCGCGGAGCTGATGGGGAATGCGGCGCCGACGGAGCGGCCGCAGGCGGAGGCGTGGTTCGGCGCGCATCCGCTGTCCCCGTCGTCGGTGGGGGGTCGTCCGCTGACGGACGTCATCGCCGAGGATCCGGCGGCTGCGCTGGGCCGGGCGGCGGAGATGGCCGATGGGACGCTGCCGTTCCTGCTGAAGGTCCTGGCGGCGGAGGAGCCGCTGTCGCTGCAGGCGCACCCGACGCTGGAGCAGGCGCGGGAGGGTTTCGCCGCCGAGGATGAGGCGGGCATCCCGTTGACGGCCCCGAACCGCAATTACCGCGACGCGAACCATAAGCCGGAGCTGGTGGTCGCTTTGACGCGTTTCGACGCGTTGGCGGGCTTCCGCCCGGTGGCCCGGACCCTGGAGCTGTTCCGGGAGCTGGCGGTGCCGGAGCTGGACCATTACACGGTGCTGTTGGGCGGCGGTTCGGAGGCCGATGGCCTGCGCGCCCTGTTCACCACGTGGCTGACGCTGCCGCCGCGCGTGCTCGATGGCCTGGTGGAGGTCGTCCGCGCCCGCTGCGAGGCCTACGAGGGCGAGGGGTGGGTGGCGGACATCGCCGCGACGACCGCCGACATCGCCTCCCGGTACCCGGGCGATCCGGGTGTGCTGGCGTCGCTGCTGCTCAACCGGATCACGTTGGAGCCGGGCCAGGGCATCTACATGGGCGCGGGCAAACTGCACGCGTACCTGTCGGGCATGGGCGTCGAGGTGATGGCCAATTCGGACAACGTCCTGCGCGGCGGCCTGACTTCCAAGCACGTGGACATCGTCGAGTTGCTGCGGGTCCTGGACTTCGAGCCGTCGGAGGACCCGGTGGTCCGCCCGGTCGTCGACGGCGACGTGCACCGCTACGAGACGCCGGCCGACGAGTTCCGCCTCACCCGCCGCGAGATTCCCGCGGGCGGTTCGTCGGACATCACCGAGCCCGGCGCCATCGTCGTGCTCGTGACCTCCGGCGGCGCGCTGCTGGAGGGTGGCCCCGACAACATCGAGGTGCCGTGCGGCCACGCCGCGTGGGTGCCCGCCGACGGCGTGCGCTGCCGCGTGTCCCCGCTTGCCGACGCCGACGGCGCCACCGTGTTCGTCGCGTCCGTCCCGGAGCCGCGGGGGGACGCGTCGGAAAGCGACGCGGGGTAGCGCACCGCCCGCCCGGGCG
>DUOR01000003.1 GCA_012838715.1 Actinomycetales bacterium | reverse complement strand
GCCGGCGAACGTGTTCGTCGCCGGGTTCATCGGCTCCCCCGCCATGAACCTGCTTCGGACCCGCGCCGATGACGGCCGCGTGATGCTGGGGAACCAGGTACTGCCGCTTCCCGGCGGCGTCGTCGGCGACATCATCGTCGGAGTGCGACCCGAAGACGCGACGCTCGGCGAGGGCGGCATCGACGCGACGGTGGCGCTCGTCGAGGAACTTGGCGCCGACTCCTACGTGTACGCGCACCTCGACGGGGCGACGCCCGGCTCCCCGGACGCGACCGTGATTGCCCGCGTCGGCGATGGCGCCGCCCCGCCCGTCGGAACGCGCGTATCCGTCGTGGCGGACCCGAACAAGCTCCACCTGTTCGACGCGGAGAGCGGTCACCGGCTGAACTAGGCGCGGCTCAATTGGCCGGAAAAGGCGCCCGGGGAAAGGCGCGCGAGCTGAAGCACGCGGGGTAAGTCGCCCGGGGAAAGGCGCGCGAGCTGAAGCACGCGGTGAAAGGCGCCGGGTTTAGGCGCCCGGGTTTAGGCGCCCGGGCAAAGGCACGCGGAAATTGCGGCGAGGTCCCCGCGACAACGCCCCGCGGCAACGGCCCCGCAAAAACAACTCTGTGATTCACTGCACATTTTCATTAGGCTGAGATAAGCGCCCTCTGAATTGGGGGCGGGAACGTTCGAATTCAGCCTGGCGAACACCTTTTGCCACGGGTCACCACGGTCACTTTGGGCCAGCTTGAGTCACCACGGTCACCACGGTCACCTCGGGGCACGACGGAGTCACCGGGATTCCACATAAATTCACCGCTTCGAAAGGACCAACCATCATGGTCTCATTCCGCAAGCCGCTCATCGCGGGCATCGCCGCGTCGGGCCTCATCCTCGCCGGCTGCGCCTCCGACGGGGACAACGGCAACGGGGCCGTCGACAACCCCGCCGCCCAGGAAGGCCAGGACAGCCGCGGCCCCATCACCTTCGCGATGGGCAAGAACGACATCGAGAAGGTCGTCGCAATCGCCGACCGCTGGAACGAGGAGAACCCGGACGAGGAGGTGACCATCCACGAGCTCGCCGGCGAAGCCGACGCCCAGCGCGAAACCCTGGTGCAGTCGCTCGAAGCTTCCTCCGACGAGTTCGACGTGATGGCCCTCGACGTCACCTGGACCGCCGAGTTCGCCGCCAACGGGTACATCGTCCCGCTGACCGACCAGATGGAGATCGACACCTCCGCGCTCCTCGAGCCGGCCGTCGAATCCGCCACCTACAACGGCACCCTGTACGCCCTGCCGCAGAACACCAACGGCCAGCTGCTGTACCGCAACACCGAGATGATCCCGGACGCCCCGGCCGACTGGGACGCCCTGCGCGAGTCCTGCGAGGGCATGGAGGGCGACGCCGACTGCCTGACGCTGCAGCTGTCGCAGTACGAGGGCCTGTCCGTGAACACGCTGGACTTCATCCACGCGTGGGGCGGCGAGATCGCCGACGACGAGGGCAACATCACCGTCAACTCGGATGAGGCGCGCGCCGGCCTGCAGGCCATGGTCGACGCCTACGAGGACGGCACCATCTCGGAGGCGTCCACCGGCGCCACCGAGGAGGAGACCATGCAGGCCTTCACCAACGAGGAGTCCGCGTACGCCGTGAACTGGCCGTACATGTTCGACGCCGCGGAGGACACCCCGGTCGCCGGCAACTTCGAGGTCACCCCGCTGGTCGGCCCGGACGGCGTGGGCGTCTCCACGCTGGGCGGCTACAACAACGGCATCAACGCCAACTCGGAGAACAAGGCCACCGCCCGCGACTTCATCGAGTACATCATCTCGGAGGAGTCGCAGATGTCCTTCGCCGAGCAGTCCTTCCCGCCGGTGCTGGCCTCCATCTACGACGATGAAGAGCTCGTCGAGCAGTTCCCGTACCTGCCGGCCCTGAAGGAGTCCCTGGAGAACGCGCAGCCGCGCACCGTCTCCCCGTACTACGCCGCCATGTCCAAGGCCATCCAGGACAACGCCTACGCCGCCATCAACGGCGACAAGGACGTTGACCAGGCAATCAACGACATGGAAGCCGCACTGGAACAGGCAGGCCGCTAAGGCCCGCCGCCCCCGGGCGACATCCGGGCCCCCGGATGGCAGCCGCCCCGGGC
>DUOR01000177.1 GCA_012838715.1 Actinomycetales bacterium | reverse complement strand
TTAAACTTTCGCTGCGTCTTGCCTGATTTACTCTTCTTGAGTTACGGTTGAATTTCGGGCGTTCCCCCAAAGTGTGTGCCTCCGCTTACAGGAGGGGGAGAAACCGTTGCCCCCGAAATGCGAATGATTGGGAACCGTAAAGCAAGCGTTTGGTGAACGCGGGTTCCACCCCCAACCGAAAACCCGCCGGGGCATGGCCTTCTCGGGAAAACACCCCTTTCACCTGCGATGTTCCTATCTTTTCGGGGCCATTCAGCCGCCGAGCCGAAAGGTCACAATCGGCTTACGGTCAGGACGAGTTGTCGACGCAACAATCTGCGCGGGCATGCCGCTCCGGCGACGCGTCCACCGCTCCCGCAACAGCGGCCCGCTGCAACCCCACGGAACTTTCAACGAGCACCCATGTCCACCAATTCCCGCAAGATCCGCGCCTTCGCCGCCGGTGGCGCCGTCCTCGGCCTCGGCCTCGGCGCCGTCATGACCCTCGCCGCCTGGTTCGACTCCGAGTTCGCCAAGGGCACCTTCGGAACCCAGAACTTCGGCATCGAGGCTTCCAAGACCTCCGCCACCGCCGGTTTCTCCGATCACGCGACCGAGGACCAGGCCCTCGTCCTGACGGCCGACCTCGCCGAGGCCGCCAGCATGATCCCGGGCGAAACCATCACCATCGACTACTGGATCCGCAACATCGACAACGCGGCCGACTCCACCGTCACCTTCGCCAACCAGTCCGCGACCTCCCCCTTCCAAGTCCGCGTTCTCGACAACGGCGCCGCGCTGACCCCGGGCACCTCCTCCTTCGACCTGTCCGGCACCGAGGCCAACCACCTGGTCTTCGAGATCACCCTGCCGGCCGACTACAGCGCCACCGACGCGGCTTCGACGGACATCACCTGGTCCTTCACCGCCGAGGCCACCCAGTAGCTCCGGCCCGACGACGTCGCGCCGCACGGGCGGAATCGCCTGGCACGGGTGCCGGGCCCGAATAGGGCACCGCCCCGGCCAGGCACCTCCCCCGTGTGACCGGGCGCCTCGTCCGCCGCGGAGCGCCTCCGGCCTCCCCTCCGACTTCCCCCCTTTGAAGGACTCTCCACAATGAACCGCTTCGCCCGCATCCGCGCGGTACTGGCCGGAGGCTCCGTGCTCGGATTGGGCGCGGCCGCCACCCTGGCCCTCTGGTCGGACTCCGAGTTCGCCACCGCCTCCCTCGCCGCTTCGCCCGGCGATTTCGTCGTCGAGGGCAGGGCCTACGGCACCGAATCGTGGACGTCGCACCCGGACGCGACCGTCGCAGCGCAGCTGGACTTCGGCCCCGACGCCGGCACGCTCCTCAGCACCGGCGAGCTCATCTCCGCCGCGTACCAGCTGCGACTGGGCGCCACGTCGAACAACGACGGAACCGCGGTGCTCAACGCCCCGGCCTTTGCCAATCTCGACCCCGAGGTCGCGTCCCGCATCCATCTGACGGTGCGCCACGGTGACTGCCTCAACGGGGCGACGATCCAGGAAGGCCCGTTGAACGCGGTGACCACCCGCCCGCACGCGATCGCCCTGTCGTCGGGAGCGGACGCCGGCACTCCGGGAGCCCCCGAGACGGTCTGTTTCACCGCCCGTCTCGCCGACGGCGCAACCACGGAGGGGCTGTCCGCGACGACGTCGACCAACGCCCTCAATTGGCACTTCACCGTCACCGAGGAGGCCGCGTAACATGCGTTTGCTCAACAACGGTCGTCGGAAAGCGATTGCCGGTTTCACTGCACTGGGTGCCGCGCTCACCATGCTGATCACCGGCGGCGTGAGCTACCAACTGGTCACGTCCACGGATGCGGCGTTGACGGACGTGCTCACGTTCGGCGGCCTGTACCGGGCCCAGCCCGAGGAGATCAAGCCCAACGGGCAATGGTCCTACTCGGTGGTGTCCCTGGACGTGGAGCCGGGGACGAGCGGCTCCTGGACGACCGACCAGAACAGCCAGATCCCGCAGGCCTACGCGACAACTAACAACCGACCGCGCCCCCTTTCTTTCTGTCATTCGCTCACCCGACGCAGGCGTCGTCCTCACGACGCAGGTGCCTCCCCCACCACCGCACCGCCGCAGCTGCACCGCGAAAGCTCGTGCCCGTTAAATCGCCCATTCGAAGGGGACGAGCAGGTACCAGCCGACCCACGCGGAGCCGAGCAGCCAGCCCGCGAGGAGCCAGGCGCGGTCGAAGGGGCGCAGCCGCGCGATCACCGGCGCGAACACCAGCAGCACGAGTACGCCCGACAGGAACAGGCGGGGCCGCGAGTGCATGAGGCCGTCGCTGACGAGAATCTGCCCTACGGCGAGGCAGGAGAACAGGAGCACCGGCCAGGCTTTGCCCCACCGGTCGACGCCGAGCCCGGCGCGGCCGCCCACCCAGCCGAGGAACGCCCACGCCATGGTCGCGGCGACCGCCACGATGATCACCGCGGACAGTGCGTACCCGGTTTCCCGCGATTCGGTGAAGATGAGCCACAGCCAGCGCAGGGTGGCCTTGCCGCCGTCGACGCCGGAGTTCCACCCGTGGTGCTGGGCGCCGAAGTAGCCGCCCGCGTCCTCCAGGTGCGATGACGCCCACACGAGGTACGCAACCCAGCCGAGTGGGGCGACGGCGGCCGCGGCCCAGGCCCGCGGGTTGCGCCGGTCGTGGGCGAGGACGGCCAGCGCCAGCACGATGAACAGGCCCAGGGCGGTGGTGCGGGCGAGCCCCGCCACCAGGATGAGGGCGCCTGCCGCGACCCACCGCCGGTCGATGATCGCCACGAGCCCCCACGCCGCCAGCGCCAGGAACACCGCCTCGGTGTAGGGCATGAGCATGACGACGGCCATGGGCGCGGTGGTCGCGAGCACCGAGGCGATGACGCGCTCCCGCGAATCCATGCCCATCCGCCGGGCCAGTGCCGCAGCCCCGAAGGCGACGAACACCCCGGCGACCAGCGACAGGACCATGCCGGCGGCGTTGCCGGGCAGGAAGGTCACGAAGGACACCGCGCGGATGAGGTTCGGCACCAGCGGGAAGAAGGCCAGGGAGCGCCAGTGCCCGGGTTCGCCGTCGACGTCGCCGATGCCGAAGTAGCCGTTCTCCGCGATGTCGGTCATCCAGCGGGCGTCCCAGGCGGTCAGCGCGCCCCAGGTGCCGTCGAGGGTGTCGGACCAGGTGGGTGCGGCGCCGCCGAGCGCCCACCGGTTCGCGAACACCGTGGCCGCCAACCCGGCGAGGAGCAGCACCCGCGTGGCCGCGTACGCCGCGAGGATGCGGGACGCCTCCGATGCGCCGCGCCGGCCGCGGGATCCGCGGCCGCGGCGCCTGGCCGGGG
>DUOR01000017.1 GCA_012838715.1 Actinomycetales bacterium | reverse complement strand
TCCGAGGCGACGACGGCCGCGCCGGCGGCCATGGCCTCCACGAGCACGATGCCGAAGCTCTCGCCGCCGCGCTGCGGGGCGATGTAGGCGTCGGCGGACTTCAGGGCGCCGGCCTTCTCCGCCTCGGACACGCGGCCCGTGAACCGCAGCACGTCGGCGTGCTCGCCGGCCCGGCGCACGGCCTGGGCGCGGTCGCCGTCGCCGATTACCAGGATCTCCAGGTCCGGGAACACCCGGCGGATGGCCGGCACGGCGTCGAGCAGCACTCCGAGGCCCTTGCGGGGCTCGTCGAAACGACCGAGGAACACCAGCCGGCGGGTGCCGGGGGCGGGCGGGTCGTAGTCCGGGGCGGCCGCGTACTCCCCGACCCGCACCCCGTTCGGGATGAGCACCGGGTCGCCGCCCAACTGCTCCACCTGCCAGCGGCGCGCGACCTCCGACACGGCGATGCCGCCGCGGATGCGCTCCAGCATCGGCCGCAGCAGCGGGGTCGCCAGCTTCAGCGCCAGCGACTGCGTCGCCGCGGAGTGGTACGTGGCCACCACCGGGCCGACCGCGTTGCGCACGGCCAGCATCGAGTAGCTCGGCGAGTTCGGCTCATGGATGTGCAGCACGTCGAAGCCGCCGCGGGCGATCCACGAGCGCACCCGCCGCTGCGTCACCGGGCCGAACGCCAGCCGCGCCACCGACCCGTTGTACGGGATGGGGATCGCGCGGCCGCCGCGGACCACGAAATCGGGCACGTCGGCGGCGTCGGACGCCGGGCCGATGAGGCTGACCTCGTGGCCGCGGGCGATGAACTCGCCGCACAGGTCAATCGCGTGCGCCTGCACGCCGCCGGGCACGTCGAAGGAATAGGGGCACACCATGCCGATCCGCATGCGTCACCGCCCCTTCTTCTTGTCCGCGGGCCACAGCGGCTGCAGCATGTGCCAGTCCGCCGGGTGGAGGGCGATGTCGGTCTGCATGTACGTGGCCAGGTCCTGGACCACGTCGCCGACGGGGCGGCCCTCGACGGGCACCCGCGGGTACACCTTCATGTTCCAGCCGCCGGGGCGGAAGGACAGGCCGGCGAACATCAGCGCGGCGCCCGTCTCCTTCGCCAGCTGCGCGGCACCGACGGGCATGATCGTCTTCTCGCCGAAGAAGTCCACCTCCACGCCGTGGCCGCCGAAATCGCGGTCGCCGAGCAGCGCGATGATGCCGCCGCCGCGCAGCCGCTCCCGCAGCCGCACCATCGGGGGCTCGCCGCCGGTCAGCGGCAGAATCTCGAAGCCGAGGGTTTCCCGGAACTCGACGAAGGCGTCGTAAAGCTCCTCCGGCTTGAGCCGCTCGGCGACGGTGGTGAACTGATCGATGTTCTCCACCACCCACATCCCGGCCATGTCCCAGTTGCCCGAATGGGTGACCACCAGGATGATGCCGTTGCCCTCGTCGTAGGCGTCGAGCGCCAACCGCAGGCCGTCGATGTCCTCGCCGACGCGCCGCGCCAGCTCCGGCCCAACCTCCGCCGGCAGCCGGAACGCCTCCACCCAGTACCGCAGGTAGCTGCGCATGGACTCGCGGACCAGCCGATCGGGCACGTCCTCCGGCGCGCACCCGACCACCCGGGCCAGGTTGCGCCGCAGCTGCCGGGGGCCCCGGCCGTCGCCCGAAAAGCGGTCCGCCGCCTTCCGCGCCGCCGCCAGCACCCACTTCTCCGGGAGCTTGCCGACGACGCGCCACCCGGCGATGTAGCCGAGCGCCGCCCACTGCTCCCGCGTGCGCGGAATCCTCACAGGGTCTCCCCCTCCGCGTCGACCGCGCCCGCCGGCGGGCGGATGTGCTCGTCCGCCATCGGCTGCCGGCGGACCATCACCAGGCGCTGCACGACCGTGTAGGCGCCGCCCACGGCGAGCATGCCCATGGCGATCTCCACCGTCCACGGCACCCCCAGCCCGTGCAGGCCAATGCCGACCAGCGCGATGACCAGGCGCTCGACCCGTTCGACGAGGCCGCCCTCGACGGTGAACCCGGACGCCTCCGCCCGGGCCTTCACGTACGACGTCACCTGCGCGGCGACCATCGCCACCAAAATCGCCGCCAGCAACGGCTTCGGCGACTCCCACGTCGACCACACCCACCACGCGATCGCGCCGAACAGCGCGCCGTCGGTGATGCGATCGCAGCTCGCGTCCAGCACCGCGCCGAACTTCGTGCCGCCGCCGCGCAGCCGCGCCATCGTCCCGTCCAGCAAATCGAACAGGGCGAACGCGCCCATCAGAATCGCCGCGGCCGTCACGTGGCCCGCCGGGATGAGCGTCACGGCCACGGCCACCGCCGCGATCGTGCCCGCCACCGTCACCTGGTTCGGCGTCACGCCCGCCGAATTCAACGCGCGGGCGATCGGCTCCACCACCGGTGCGACGGACTTGCGGCCATGGACGCTGAGCATCGGTGCCCTCCCCTAGTTCCCGGTTCCTCCCCAGGCCTCCGCGAGGAGCGCCCGGGTGTCCCGCAACATCTGGGGCAGGACCTTCACGCCGTTGATCACGGTCATGAAATTGGCGTCGCCCGCCCACCGCGGGACGACGTGCATGTGCAGATGATTCCCCACCGAGCCGCCCGACGCACGCCCGAGGTTGAACCCCACGTTCACCGCATGCGGCCGCGACACCCGCTTGAGCGTCCGGATGGCCTCCTGCCCGAAGGACATGAGCTCCGCCATCTCTTCGTCGGAAAGCTCCTCCAGCTCCGCGACCTGCCGGTACGGCACCACCATCATGTGGCCCGCGTTGTACGGGAACAGGTTGAGGACGCAGTAGACGAGCTCGCCGCGGGCGACGATCAGCGCCTCCTCGTCGGGGCGCGCCGGCAACTCGGTGAACGGGTTGCGGCGCGTGCCGTCCGGGGACTTGGCGGCGTCGTCCGCGATGTAGCTCATGCGGTACGGCGCCCACAGGCGCTCGAGCCGATCGGGCGTTCCCGCGCCCGAGTCGACCACGGAATCGTCAGCGTCGTGCGGCAATGTTCTCCCCGTTGGGCTGCTCGTTGACGCGCTCGCCGATCCAGGCCGCGATGATGTCCGCCGCCTCGGCGACCGGCACGCCGTTGATCTGGGTGCCGTCCAGGAAACGGAAGCTCACCGCGTCCGCCTCCACGTCCCGCGCACCGGCCAGCACCATGAACGGCACCTTCGCCTGCGTGTGGTTGCGGATCTTCTTCTGCATGCGGTCATCCGAGACGTCCACGTGCGCGCGGATGCCGCGGGCCTTCAGGCCCTTCGCGAAGGCGTCCAGGTGCGGCGCGAAATCATCCGCGACCGGGATGCCCACGACCTGCTCCGGGGCCAGCCACGCCGGGAACGCGCCCGCGTAGTGCTCCAGCAGCACGCCGAAGAAACGCTCGATCGAGCCGAACAGGGCGCGGTGGATCATGATCGGCCGCTGCTTCGACCCGTCCGGCGCCGTGTACTCCAGGTTCATGCGCTCCGGCATGTTGAAGTCCAGCTGCACCGTGGACATCTGCCACGTGCGGCCGATGGCGTCGCGCGCCTGCACCGAAATCTTCGGGCCGTAGAACGCGGCCCCGCCCGGGTCCGGCACCAGGTCCAGGCCGGAATTGTCGGCGACGCGCTGCAGGATCGCCGTGGAGCGCTCCCAAATCTCGTCCGTGCCCACGAACTTCTTTTCGTCCTTGGTGGACAGCTCCAGGTAGAAGTCGTCCAGGCCGTAGTCCTTGAGCAGGGAGATGATGAACTCCAGCACCGTGGTCAGCTCGCCCTCGAGCTGATCCTCCGTGCAGTAGATGTGCGCGTCGTCCTGCGTGAAGCCGCGGGCGCGGGTCAGTCCGTGCACCACGCCGGACTTCTCGTAGCGGTACACCGTGCCGAACTCGAACATGCGGATCGGCAGCTCACGGTAGGAACGGCCCCGCGACCCGAAAATCAGGTTGTGCATCGGGCAGTTCATCGGCTTGACGTAGTAGTCCTGCGGCTGCTTGGTGCAGTTGCCGTGCTCGTCGTACTCGCCGTCGAGCTTCATCGGCGGGAACATGCCCTCCTTGTAGAAGCCCAGGTGGCCCGACTGCTCGAACAGGTCGCCCTTGGTGACGTGCGGCGTATTGACGAAGTCGTAGCCCGCCTCGATGTGGCGCCGGCGGGAATGCTCCTCCATCTCGTTGCGGATGATGCCGCCCTTGACGTGGAACACCGGCAGGCCCGAACCGATCTCGTCCGGGAAGCTGAACAGGTCCAGCTCGTTGCCCAGTCGACGGTGGTCGCGCTTCTCCGCCTCCAGGAGCATGTCCAGGTAGGCGTCCATGGCCTCCTTGGTCTCCCAGGCGGTGCCGTAGATGCGCTGCAGGCCCGCGTTCGACTGATCGCCGCGCCAGTACGCCGCCGACGAACGGGTCAGCGTGAACGCCGGGATGTAGCGGGTGGTGGGCACGTGCGGGCCGCGGCACAGGTCGAACCACTCCGTGTCGCCCGTGCGCGGGTTGACGTTGCGGTAACCGGTCAGCTCGGCGCCGCCGACGTCGACGTTCGCCTCCTCATCGGCGCCGATGTCGCCGGCCGACTTGTCCTCGATGAGCTCCAGCTTGTACGGCTCCGCCGCCAGCTGCTCCCCCGCCGACTGCGGCGACTCGAAGACGAAACGCTCGAACTTCTGGCCGGACTTGATGATCTTCTTCATGCGCTTCTCGATGCGCTTGAGATCCTCCGGGGTGAACGGCTCGTCCACGTCGAAGTCGTAGTAGAAGCCGCCGTCGATCGCCGGGCCGATGCCCAGCTTCGTGCCCGGGAACTCCGCCTGCACGGCCTGCGCCAGCACGTGGCTCGTCGAGTGGCGGATGACGCCGCGGCCGTCCTCGGTGTTCGCGGCGACCGGCTCGACGGTCATCTCGGCGTCGGGCGCGAAGGACAGGTCACGGAGGTTGCCCTGCGGGTCGCGGACGCAGACGATGGCGTCGGGGCCCTTGTTCGGGTAACCGAGGTCCCGCATGGCGGCGCCGGCGGCGACGCCCGCGGGGACGGTGAAGGGGGCGGGGGTGATGGTTTCAACGGACACGGCTTGCGTGCGCTCCTTTACGGACTCGGGCGGGTGTCACATACCTGGTGACCCCCGCGGACCCGCACCACCTTACCGCCCCGGGTACCGCTAGTCCTCCAGGAGGTCCTGGGCCCAGTACTCCTCCGGATCGGAGGTGCCGCGGGGCATGGCGAACACGGCCGAACCGATGTGGAAAATCCACTCGTTCAGGCGGTCGCGCTCGGCCAGGCGCTCCTGGATCGGGTGGAACTGCTCCAGCGGGTTCTTCTGGTAGCAGATGAATATGAGGCCCGTGTTCGAGGTGAAGCGCCCGTCCGGCTCCGGCGGCAGGTCGTAGTTGTACACGCGCCGCAGAATCCGCTGGTTCGGGTACTCCTTCGGCGGCATCGAACGCGCCACGTGGCTGTTGCGGTCGATGATCGGCAGGCCGTACTCGTCGGTCGCCTCGAGATCGACCGGCTCGAACTCGTCGGTGCCGCCCAACGGCGCCCCGGTGTCCAGGGTGCGGCCGGCGACCTCCTCGCGGCTCGGGCGATCCAGGATGTCCCAGCCGTCGATGTCCATCTCGATGCGGCGGACGACCATCGCGGAACCACCGCGCAGCCAATCCGGGCCCGACTCGATCCAGACGACCTTGTCGAAGTCCTCTTCACCGCGCGGGTTGACGGTACCGTCGAGCTGACCGAAGCGGTTGCGCGGGGTGGCCTCCGGCTCCCGGGCGCCGAGGGCGTTGAGGAAACCGGTCTGAACCCACTTGATGTCCAGGAACGGGGCCGCGTTCTTGATCATCCACCGCGCCGCATGCGACAGCATCAGCGGATCGTCGCAGCAAATCTGCAGGCACAGATCGCCGTCGTTCCACTCGTCGCGAAGCTCGTCGGTCTGGTACTCCGGCAGCGGGCCGAGCCACTCGGGGCGCTCGTCCACGCGGTCGATGGCGTCGAAGAAGCCCGCCCCGAACCCGACGGTGAACGTCAGGTTCGCCGGGGCGGTGTACATCTCCGGCTCCAGATCCGTCTTCGGCGGGATGCCCTGCGACATGCGCCGGGCGTCCGCCGTCCACAACCGCATCATGCCGCGGAGCCGCGCGCGATCGACGTCGTCCTTCACGTCGAAGGCGATCAACCACAGATCCGCCTGGGGCGGGGTGGAGATGCCGGCCTGGTGCTCACCATCGAACGGCACCTTCGCCTCTTCCAGGGGGAGCAGCTCCTCCTCTTCCTCCGTGTTCCGCTCCAGGCCAATGGCCCCCGCGGGTCCGGCGGCCGCGACGCCGAGCGCTCCCGCGCCGGCCCCGGCCCCCAGGCCCGCGATGAAGCGACGTCGGGACAGGTTGCTGCTCATTGTGGTTGCTGCTCCTAAATTACTGCGATGCGGATCTGCGGATTAAGGATACGCCTAGTGGCCGGCGTGCTCGTCGGCGTCCCCGGCCTCGTCGTCGCCGTGCATGGAGGCGTCCGGGCGCGCCTCGTCCGGCGCGGAGAGGGAGCCGTCACCGGCGTAGTCCTCTTCACCGGCCGCCAGTACGCGCACGTCGATGTCCTGGGTGATGGTCGAACCGTCGGACAGCTCGATGACGATGGTGTACTCCTCGCCCACCGCCAGGTCCTCCATGTTGTTCATGATCATCAGGTGCTTGCCGCCCGGGGCCAGCTCCAGGGAGCCGTTCGCCGGGATGGTCAGGCCCTCCGGGACCTCGAACATCTGGCCGTCGGCGGTGTCGTGCTGCTCGAAGACGGTGTCCTCCGCGAGGCCATCGATACGGAAGTCCGTGATGTTGATGTCTTCGTCGGTGTTGTTGGTGAAGATGCCGAAGATGCCGGTCATGCCCTTGTCGGCCGGCTTCTCCTTGATGTAGGCCTCGGTCAACGACACGCCGTCCTCGGCGGCCTCGACGGAACCGTCGGCGGCGGTGGTCGCGGTGCCGTTGCCGTTGGCCGTCGCGTCGCCGTTGTCGTCGGAGGCGCAGCCGGTCAGGGCGAGCACGAGCGCGGCGGAGCCGGCGACGACGGCGGTGGCGGTACGGGTGAGCTTCATGGGGTTCAATCTGCCTTTCGGTTGAGTACGGCAACGCCCGCGATAACGGCGATCACGAGGGCGGCGACTCCGCCGCCGACGGCCCACACCCAGGTGGGCACGCCTTCCTCGAGATCCGAACCTCCCCCGGCCTCGACCACGTGGTCGCCGACGGAGAAGGTCAGTTTGCCGCGGGTGGAATGCCCGTCGGATGACGTGATCTGGAAACCGATGATGTACTCACCGTCTCCAGGCTGGACATGCTCCGGCACTTCGAGCAGAACGTACTGATCGTCGAGTTCCGGTTCCGCCGTGAACAGCACTTCGCCCGTCCGGGCGTTGCTCAGGGCAACCGTGTTGAAGTTCTCCTTCGGGATTCCCGAAAAGTAGATCTCGATCTCACGGGGGAACTCGTCGAGGTTCTCGCCGTCGTGCGGCGTCGAGGACAGGACCGAGTCGTGCGCGACCGCGCGGGGGATGGCCGGGGCGCCGATCAGGGCGGGCACCAGGGCCATCGCCGTCGCCAGCAGGGCGGCCACTGCCGCCCGCCGGATTCGGGTGATGCGCGATTGCACTCGTGGACTCTCCTCGAAACTCGATGTCCGCCGCGGGTATTCCCGCGGCGGCGCCGGTGAGGCCGCGCCCATTGCACGACCCTGTTCACTTGTCGAACCCGGGCTATGAAAGGTTCCCGGCGGCTTTCGCCGATGCCCGCCAATTACCCCCGAGGGTACCAGCGGGGACCACCCGCCCGGAAGGCCGCAACACGGCGAAACCCGTGATGAGGCACACAATGAAGTGCGTTCACCCATCGTGTTCGCCACCATACCCCCGCACCCATCGGACACGAAAAAGCCCGCCGGGGATAATCCCCGGCGGGCGGTGGTAGTCCCAACTGGGTTCGAACCAGCGACCTTTCCGGTGTGAACGGAACGCTCTTCCACTGAGCTATGGGACTGCATGCGGCCGGTGCTCCCGGCTACGGGAAATTAAGTTAGCACGAGGCCGTCGGCACACCTAATCGCCCCTGCCACCACGGGGTACGCGAATCCCAACGATGGGATACCGGCACCGCACGGCGCCACCAACCCCCTCGCCGCACACGCCGCACCCCAACCACCGGAACCCCGCCAACTTCGCCGTTGACCTGGCGATTTGTGGCGGAACACCGAATCACGCTACTGTAAGTCCCGCACCGCACGGAACCCGGCAACGGGAACGTCGATGCGATGCGGATGTAGCGCAGCTGGTAGCGCATCACCTTGCCAAGGTGAGGGTCGCGGGTTCGAGTCCCGTCATCCGCTCTGCAGTACCCCGCACGCGATTAGCTCAGCGGGAGAGCGCTTCCCTGACACGGAAGAGGTCACTGGTTCAATCCCAGTATCGCGTACCACCGACCGCCGGGCCCCACACGGGCCCGGCGGTTTTTTCTTGCCCCGCCGGCCGCGCGGGCCACCGTCGGCAAGCACGGCACGGGGCACCGCGGACCCTCCCCCACGGCCCGCAAAACGCAGGTCACATCGGGAATCCGGGGACTGATTTGGATCAGGGGCGGCGGGTGTTCTAATGTTCTATCTCGCAACGCGGCGAGCGAAAGCCCGCCAACGCGATGCGGATGTAGCGCAGCTGGTAGCGCATCACCTTGCCAAGGTGAGGGTCGCGGGTTCGAGTCCCGTCATCCGCTCGGATGAACTTCCGGTGAACACCATCTGGTATAACTACGAAGAGCATCACCCAAGAGGCGGCAACGCCACGGTGGAATGGCCGAGTGGTGAGGCAACGGCCTGCAAAGCCGTGCACACGGGTTCGATTCCCGTTTCCACCTCGCAGACAATTGCATAGGCAATAGTGCACGAGCGCGATTAGCTCAGCGGGAGAGCGCTTCCCTGACACGGAAGAGGTCACTGGTTCAATCCCAGTATCGCGCACGAAGACGCCCCCGGGCGTCGCATGCGGATGTAGCGCAGCTGGTAGCGCATCACCTTGCCAAGGTGAGGGTCGCGGGTTCGAGTCCCGTCATCCGCTCCACCACCCCGCCGGAACCCTTGGTTCCGGCGGGGTTTTCCGTTATTCGGTGACCTGCGCGTTGCGGGCGGACAGCTCGCCGTCGATGCGGAGGATGCCGTTGCCGTCGCCGTCGATGAGCTCGAGCCGGCCGATGATGCCGCGGACCGTGTCCTCCTCCTCGATCTGCTCGTTGACGAACCAGTCGAGCAGCGGGCGGGAATCCACGTCACGCTCGTCGGCGGCGAGGTTCCACAGGTCGCGGATGGCGGAGGACACCTTCTCCTCGTGCTCCAGGGCGATGCGGAACGCATCGATGGCGCTTTCCACCGTCACGTCGACGCCGGGGACGTCGCCGATCTTGGCGTGGTTGTCACGGGCGGCGAGATGGTCGATGAACTTCTCGGCGTGGAGGATCTCCTCCTCCGACTGGGCGCGCATCCATTCGGCCATGCCACCCAGGTCGAGCCGGTCGAGTTCGATGGCCAGCTGCCGGTACACGTTGGAGGCCTGCATCTCCAGGGTGATCTGGTCGTTGAAGGCCTGTTCGAGTTTGTCGTTGAGTCGCATACGGCAACGATAGGCGGGGGGCGCGCGGGGCGACAAGGAGTTGCGCCCTGCCTCGCCGAGGTTGCCCTTGCCTGGGTAGGTTGGGTGGGTTTCAATCCCCCGCCAGGCCCCGCTCAAGCCACAGCCTGGCCACCGTGTACTCCAGGGGCTCCGTCATCGGGTCCGCGTACTCCGAACTCCCCTTGCGCGTCAGGAGCCACGTACGCGCTGCCCGGACGAGCGATTCGACGCCACCGGAAGACACCTGCATCGGGCTCTTCGCGTGATAGACCAGCTCCGAGGGCAGGCCCAGCCGTACCGCCGCCTCACGCAGCACCCGCTTGTCGGTGCCAAAGTCCGGCCCCCGGACCGCGGCCGGCGCCAAGGTGAGCGCCAACTCGACGGCGGCCCTGGTCTGCCAGACCTGGATGTGCCGATCGGGTTCCGTGAGGAGGCGCTCGTAGAAGTCCGGGATCAGGCGCTCCCGGGTGAAGTTCTTTCCGACGCGGCGGCGCACGGCATCCGCCCACTCCTCCTCCGACACCGGTTCGAACGCCGATCCCCCGAGGAACAGCGAGTCCGCGCCCGCACCCGTGAAAATCGGCCCCGTCGCCCCGCGTTCACGTGCGTACCGGTCACATTCGGTGAGCACCACGGCCGCCAGCACCTCCCATGGATCCGAAACACCCAGCGTCCGGCCCGCGATCCACGCGGCGTCCGACAATTCAGCGGTGGAGAGGTTCACGAGGCCATGCTCAATCCCGAAATGGTCGCAGACCTGCCGGGCCCGCGCGGCTTCGGCGTCGGTGCGGCCCTCCACGTCCCCGGTGAAGGTCACGGCCAGGCAATCGATTCCGTTCCGGGACAACGCGGCCGCCAGCAGCATCGAATCAATCCCGCCCGACAACAGCAGCGACGGACGTTCCGCGAATTTCCCGGACACGGCCGCGATTCTCTCGTCCAGGTAGGCGATGACGCCGTCGACGGCGGCATCCGTCTCCGTGACGCGACCCCGTCCGTGGCCGGGGATGCCCGCCAGGTCAACGACATCCGGAACGTACTCGCACGGTGCGGCCCCGGGATCGGCGATATGCAGGCGGCTCACAGCTCTACCTCCTTCGCCTCGCTGTCGCGGGGCCTGGCCAGGACGTGGATCATCCAGAAGAAGAAGATCAGGAAGATGGACGCGGAGGACAGGATCACGAGCCGCTCCCACAGCTCCAGGTCATCCGCCAACGACGTGCCGATCGTCGCCGCCAGCACGCCGATGAGCGCAACGAACAGCGCTATCACTTCCATGATGCGGAACATCATGTCCTGGAACTGCCGTTTCAACGTCACCGTGTGCTCCTCCACGATGCCGCGGAGCTTGTCGACCTGGACGTCGCCGTGTTCGCTCAGCGACTCCTCCACCGCGGTGACCTTTTCGTCGATGTTCGCGATGATCCCCCGCTCGTACGTGATCATCATGCGTTGCCGGACGTAATCGGCGTGAATTTCCCGCGAGTTGGCGTCGAGCAGGGAGATGGCGGTGTCGAGGGCCTCGACCGCGTCCCCGTACTCCCCAAGGCGCCGATGCCCCTCCGCTCGTCTCATCCAGGCATTCGAGTCGTTGGGGTTGAGGCGTATGAGCCGGGTCCCGATCTGCACGATCTGCTCCCCGTACCCGTCCTCCGGGTACAACCACAGCCCATGCAGGACCAGGTGCTGCAGTTTGACGTTCGCGCCGGCCTTCGACAATGCGTCGATGTCCTCCACCGCGACATCACCGCCTTCGGCGAGGGCGGCGAACATGGCGAACCCCCTGCCGAAATTCGCGTACTCAATCGCCGGGTCGTCGTCGAGGATCCCCAGGATCCGGTTGATGAGGCGATAATCGAAATCGAACCTCGCGGCCTGGAGCGCCAGATACGCGTAGGTGAACTTCACCACCTTCTTCTCCTCGCCGGCCAAATGCAGCTTGTCGATCTGCGGCGTCGCGCTGTGGCCACATGCCCGGCCGGCCCAGCCGAGGTCCGCCAGGTACTCGACCAGCAACTCCTCATCGGGTTCGCGCGCGTCGACCCAGTCAACTACGCGACTCACCCAATCCCGGCCGTGGATTTCCATCAAATACCTGGAGAACAAGGCCCGCGCCGCGGCATCCGTCGGCAAGCGATCCCACAACTCGTCGAGCGCACCGTCACCGTCGAGGGCACTGAGATCCCCGGGGGTCACCGCGGCGACTTCACCGGCGAGCATGGTATCCAGGGAAACCGTCATGCCATCCACTAAACACGTGGTCAAACACCCCTGCAACAAACTTCCGCCGCTATCCTCGGTGATCATGCGGTGGCTATCGGAACTGGACGAACGGACCATTCACGAGTTCATCGGCGCAACCGGTGATGCGGCGCCCCGCGTCACGCTGGTGGCCATCAGTTCCATTGACGGCCGTGGCGCCGTGGCCGGGAAATCCGGCGGCCTCGGCAACGAGGCTGACCTCAGGTTGCTGAAGACCCTCCGGGATACCGCGGACGTCGTCCTGGCCGGATCCGCCACCGTCCAGACCGAGGGCTATTGCGGCGTCGGCAGGGATCGGGCGACCCGCAGGTTCGGATCCGCGGGTGATCGGCCCATTCCCCCGATCGCGGTGTTGACCAGGCGGTTCGAGCTCGACCCCGAATCCCGCTTCTTCACCGACGTGGCCACGCCGCCAATCGTCATCGGCCCCGCGGCGGCGGCAGCCACGGGTTCCGCGCTCGTGGAGGCGGGCTCCGAAATCATGGCGCTGCCGGACACCGATGCCGCTTCCGTCGTTGCCGCCCTCTCCAACCGCGGATTCGCGCGCATCGTCATCGAGGGCGGTCCCAGCGTCTACCGCGAATTCCTCGCCGCGGGCGTCGTAGACGAGATCTTCATGACCGTCGCGCCCACCTGGCTCGGATCGGGCCCGTTGACCCTCGGTCCGGCGAATGACCCCGCTGCCCCGCCCGCCATGCTCGATTTCACCCTCGAGGCCGTCGCCCATTCCGACTCGCACGTCTTCCTCCGCTACTCGAGGGGCCGCGCCGGGTAGCTTCGTAGCCGTGACTATCTCCCCGACGACGCTCGATGGCGCCCGCACCCGGCGGACGGCAGCCCAGATCCTGTGGCCGCTCACGATCTTCCTGATCGTCCACCGGGCGTGGGTGCTGCCGCACCAGAGCGGCGAAACCGACGACTTCACCACCGTCTGGCGGGCCCTCGTCCGCTTCGGGGACGGCATTCCCGTGTACACGGCCAACTACAACCACGTCGACCCGCACTACCTCTACTCCCCCGGCGGCACGCTGGCGCTGCAGCCGGTGACGTGGCTGGGCGACTACGACACCGCCCGGATGTGGTTCATCTTCGCGCAGGCCGCGGGCATCATCGCGGCGGTGGTGCTGCTGCTGCGCTGGCTCGGCGTCCACCCGACGAGCTGGCTCGTGCCGCTGACGCTGTCGCTGACCTTCCTCACCGAGTCGGTGACCAGCACGCTGCGCTTCGCCAACGTCAACGGGACGCTGCTGTTCGCGCAGGTGCTGTTCATCATCCTGCTGCTGCGGGACCGGCGGATTCTCGCGGGCCTGGTGCTCGGCATCGCGATCACGGTGAAACCCATCGTGGCGCCGCTGCTGTTCCTCGCGTTCGTGCGCAAGGACTGGGTGACCATCCCCGTCGCCGCCGCGGTCCCCGTCGCGTTCAACATCGCCGCCTGGCCGCTGGCCGTCGACCCGATGGGCTACATCGAACGCACCCTGCCGTACATGAGCGAGGTGCGCCTCCACGCCAACGCGTCCATCGCCGGCGAGCTCCTCTACTTCGGGGTGCCCGAGCTGCTGCTGAAGCTGTGGCTCATCATCTTCGCGGCACCCGTCATCCTCTCCCTGATCCTGCTGCTGCGCTGGCAGTGGCGCGACGAGAAGTTCTGGGCGCTGACCACCTCGGGCGTGCTCATGACGGGCGTGCTGCTGCTCGGCTCCCTGGGCCAGCAGTACTACGCGCTGCTGCTCCTGCCGACGATCATCGGCGTCGTCCACACCTTCGGCGGCCGCCGCGACGCGCAGGGCGACCCGACGCGCTCCGTGGTGGCCAACTGGCCCGCGGCCCTGGCCGTCACCATGTTCTACTTCAGCCTCAACTGGTACATGGACGACTACGTCGAGGGCTCGATGTTCTGGATCCAGACGATGGCCTGGTTCGGCTGGATGCTGTTCTCCCTCACCATGTTCGGTGCGCTGGTCAAATGGACCATCGAGGAGCACGGCGCCGGCCGCGACTGGCGCGGCATCCCGCGCCTGCCGGGAATGGACTGGTTCGACCGGCCGTTGCAGCGGGAAAGCGGCGCGCCCCGATCCGACGAGGCGCG
>DUOR01000176.1 GCA_012838715.1 Actinomycetales bacterium | reverse complement strand
TGCTCGACCTGGAGATGCCCGGCCACGACGGCGTCGAGGCGGCGGAGCGGATTGCGCGGAAGGTGGCGACGAAGTCGATCATCGTCACCCGGCACGCCCGGCCCGGCGTGCTGCGCCGCGCGATGGACGCCGGGGTGGCCGGCTTCGTGACGAAGTCCTCCCCCGCCTCCGAACTCGCCGAGGTCATCCGCGCCGTCGCCGCCGGCCGCCGGCACGTCGACCCCGACATCGCGGCGTCGGCCCTGACCGCCGAACGCACGCCCCTCACCGAACGCGAACTCGACGTCCTGCGCGTCGGGCGCACCGCCCCGACCGTGCAGGGTATCGCCGACGAGCTGCACCTCGCGCCCGGCACCGTGCGCAACTACCTCTCGCAGGCCATGCGCAAACTCGGCGTGGCCACCCGCCGCGAAGCCTCCGACGTCGCGTGGGAAGAAGGCTGGATCTAGGGGCCCGAAACGCCGGGCACTAAGAACCCGGAAAACGAAGAACCCGGCAAACGGAAAACCCGGCGTCCGGGAAAACCGGACACCGGGTGAAAGTGGTGCGCCCGAAGGGATTCGAACCCCTAACCTTCTGATCCGTAGTCAGATGCTCTATCCATTGAGCTACGGGCGCGTGGCGGAGGCGAGAGGATTCGAACCTCCGGCCCGCCGTAAAGCAGGCAACTCCTTAGCAGGGAGCCCCATTCGGCCGCTCTGGCACGCCTCCAATGAACGAACCGCGCCCCACCGGCATGGGTGGCACGCAGTGCATTCCGCCACGGGGAGTGTATCGGTTCGCGGGCCCGCTAGGCAAAATGCATGCTCCCGGCGTGCGCCGGAAGTGCTCCGGAAGCGCACCGGGAGTGGGCCGGGAGCGGGCGGGGTGGCCCGGGGCGGGCGTCGGCAAGCGGTGGTGACCTGCCCGGTAAGGTATCCCGCATGATCCGCGACGACCTCTCCCTCATCCCCTCGTACGTGCCCGGCAAGACCGAGGCGGGTTCGCTGAAGCTGGCGAGCAACGAGATGACCCAGGGGCCGCTGCCGTCGGTGGAGCGGGCGATCGTGGCCGCGGCGGGTGGCGTGAACCGGTACCCGGACATGGCGGTCGTCGACCTGAAGGCGGAGTTGGCCACCCACCTGGGCCTGGAGTTCGCGCAGGTCGCGGTGGGTTGCGGTTCGTCGGCGCTGTGCCAGCAGCTGATTCAGGCGACCTGCGCGGACGGCGACGAGGTCGTGTTCGCGTGGCGCAGTTTCGAGGCGTACCCGATTCTGGCGCGGGTGGCCGGCGCGGTGCCGGTCGCGGTGCCGTTGGACGCGGACCACCGCCATGACCTCGACGCGATGGCCGCCGCCATCACCGACCGCACCCGCCTGGTGTTCGTGTGCAACCCGAACAACCCGTCGGGCACCACCGTCACGGCCGACGAGTTCGAGGCGTTCCTGGCGAAGGTGCCGGAGGACGTCGTCGTCGCGCTGGACGAGGCGTACATCGAGTTCGTCGACGCCGACCACGCCGCGGGCACCCCAAACGCGGTGGAGGCGATGAAGCGGCACCGCAACGTCGTCGGCCTGCGCACGTTCTCCAAGGTCTACGGCCTGGCGGGCCTGCGCGTCGGCTACCTGTTCGGCGACGCGGAGCTGGTCGAGGGCGTGAACAAGGTGTGCATCCCCTTCTCCGTCAACGCGTTGGCGCAGGTCGCGGCGGTGGAGTCGCTGCGCGCGGAGGCCGAGCTGAGCGACCGCATCGCCGGCGTCCGCGACCAGCGGGTGCGCGCCACCGCCGCCATCAACGCGGCGGCGGGCGCCGAGGTCGTCGTCCCCGACTCGCAGACCAACTTCATCTGGCTGCCGGAGGAGCGCCTGCCGCGTCTGGCGGGCGCCGGTTCGCTTTCCGACGCCGACGCCGCCGATTCCACGTCCTTCGCCACGTTCCTGGCGGGTGCGGGGATTCTGGTCCGGTGCTTCGCCGGCGAGGGCGTCCGCATCACCGTCACCGACGCCGCGGAAACCGACCGCCTGCTCGCGGCCCTGGGCCTCTAGGGGCTAGCGGCTCTTTTCGGTCGTGCTCGTCGACGGGGTGCTCGTGCTCGTCGCGCTCGTCGTTGACGAGCCGGTGCTCCCGGACCGCGCCGAGGTGCTGACCGGGTTGTCCACGCAGGAGGCGCCGCGGGGCATGTGGTCGGCGATGGCGGCGGCGATGTCGTCGATCATGTCGCGGCCGGTCTCGTCGGTGGCGTCGCCCGGGCGGGCGGCGATGGCCACGCCGACCTCGCCGCCTTCGGCGGGGATGACGCCGAATTGGCGGATGAGGTAGCCGCCCTCGCGGTCGGGGCCCCAGCCGCCCTTGAACCGGGCGCCGGCGATTTCACCGAGCCCGTAGTCCTGGTAGTCGATGATGTCGCCCATCGCCTCGAGCACGGGTTCCGCCCCGTCGAGGCAGGGCAGGTTCGCGCCGAAGGCGGCCTGGTCGGCGAGCTCCCATTCGGTTTCGCCCGGTGCGACCCATGCCTCGAATTTGGTGGCGGAGTCGCCGCCGGCGCGGAGCACCTCGTTGACGGATTCGGCGGCGGCGGTTTCGCCGCCCATGGCCACCCACATGGATTCGGCGGCGTCGTTGTCGGATTCGGAGATCATCGCCGGCACCAGGTCCTCGACCCATTCGCTCTTGCCCAGGGAGGCGATGGCGACGGGCACCTTGGAGGTGGACCAGGCGGCGATGTCGGACACCTCGCCGGCGCTGACCGGCCCGTGGCCGGATTCCGCCCCGGGCAGGGCCAGGGCGATGGCGGCCTCGCCGTCGTAGCGTTCGGCGATGTCGCGGACGGCCTCCTCGAGGTCGGGGTCGATGTCCCCGTCGCCGTCGATGGTCCAGGTGCCTTCCGGCGGTTCGGCGTTGGCGTCGTCGATGTCGCCGGCGTTTCCGCCGCAGGCGGTGAGCAGCAGTGCGGCCGCGGTCGCGGTGGCCGCCGTTTTCGCTGCGCGATGCATGTTTCCCTCCGTTGCCCGGTGTCGATCCGGGAGCCGTCGACCGTCGTTAATGCCGGTCATGCCCCGATTCCGGGAACCATACCCCGTGCGTCGCGCCGCCGCTCCCGGGTCCCCGGCCTAGCAGGTGCCGCCGGCGGGCAGGTGGCGTTGGATGGCGGCGGCGAGTTCGCCGAGCATCGCCTGCCCGGTGGCGTAGGTGCCGTCGCCGGGGCGGACGGCGACGGCGACGCCGACGTGCCCGTCGTCCGTGGGCAGCACGCCGAATTCGCGGACGAGGTACCTGCCGGATTCGTCGGGGCCCCAGCCGCCCTTGTAGCGGGCGCCGTCGATGGTGCCCAGGCCGTAGCGCTGGTCGGCGGCGATGGCGGACATGGGTTCCAGCACGGCGCCGCCGCCGTCGATGCAGGGCAGGTTCGCGCCGAACACGGCCTGGTCGGCGACGGCCCATTCGGTCTGCCCGAAGGCGGTGAACTCCGGCCGGACGCGTTCGGCGTTGACCTCGGTGGCGGTGTCGCCGCCGTCGCGGAGGACGTCGGTGGCGGCCTGCGCGGCGGTGGCGGGGTCGCCGAGGGAGGCCCACACGGCTTCGGCGGCGGCGTTGTCGGAGACGGTGATTGCCGCGGTGACGTTGCCGTCGGCGGCGCCGGTGGCGCGGATGGACGCCACGGCGATGGGCACCTTCGACGTCGACCAGGCGACGTCGCTGCCCAGGTCACCGAGGGTTTCGGGGGTGTCGCCGGAGGTGTCGCCCGGGTTGGCCAGCGCGACGCCGACCTGCCCGGAGTAGCGCGCCGCGATGTCCTCGACCTCCGCCGCCAGGTCCCCGTGCCCGGTGCCGCCCCGTTCCGCGGTGCCGCGGGTGGGGTTGGGCCGGCCGTCGTCGGTGGTTGCGGGGGCGTTGCTTTCCGACGCCCCGGCGTCCCCGTCGTCGACCGCGATCGTGCAGCCGCCCAGCAGCAGCGCCGCCGCGGCGGTGGCGGCGACGGCCGCCCGCGCGGGGCGCCTAGACAATGTGGACCACCGCGTTGTTGCCGCCGCGGCAGGTCACGTAGTCCCCGTCGTCCGTGCAGGACATGGTGTAGCTCTGCCCGGTCACCTGGCTGTAGGCGTCGATGGTGCCGCTGGTGTTGCCGGTGTCCAGGTAGTAGTCCGCGAAGGAGTCGCGGACGGCCCGGGCGAAGGGGCAGCTGGTGACGTCGCTGCCGGCATACGCGAGGTTGAAGTCCCCCGGATCGCCGGAACCGTGGCAGTGGTTCCAGTTCGAGGGGGCGGTGAACCCTTCGACACGGCGGGAGGTTTCGGTGCGATCCGCGCTGGTGGCGCCGGATTCTTCCTCGGCGGTGCCCCGGTCGTCCCGGTCGGCGCGGCGTTCGGAGGCCGACGCGCGGTCATCGTTGCCGCCGAACCAGCCGAGCTCGTTGCCCGCGAAACCGACGGCGATGCCCGCGCCGGCCAGGGCCAGCACGGCGATCACGATGCCCGCGATCTTGCCCTTGCCGCCGCCACCGTTGCCCGACGCCGGGTACGCGGCCGCGGGCTCGACGTGGCCGGTGGCGCCCGCGTTATCGACGTAGCCGTAGTCGGCGTACTCGTTCTGCGGCCCGTAGTCCTGGTATTCCGGCTGGGGGCCGGGGCCCGGGCCGGTGGGCCCGAGGTCCGCGTAGGGGTCGGGCTGGTTCCCCCCGTAGCCGTCGTAGCCGCCGTTGCCGGCGTTGCCGCCGTCCCCGCCGGACTCCCAGGGGCCCTGCCCCCAGCTTTCGTTGTCGAAGGCGCCGGGGTTCTCAGACCACGCCCCGCCCTCGGGTTCCGGTGCTCCCCCGTTGCCGTACCTGTTGGACTCGTTCATTGTGCCGCCGTTCCTGCCTGTGGACCCGAACCATGATTGCACACAACGGCTGCAGGCCCACGTCAACGACGGTAAACGCGGTGCCCCCGCCGCGGACCGGGGCGGTCCGTGACGGGGGCGTCGGAAAGCGCGGGGTTTAGGAGGAGCCCAGCGAGCCGGAGGCGGCCGGCAGGGAGTTCTCGACGGTGATCGGGGTGCCGCCGGTCTCCTTGCGGAACTCGGGGCCGATCAGGGAGCCGATGCGGACGAAGCCACCGTGCTGGTACTGGCCGAGCTCGCGAGGGCGCGGTAGGTGAAGTCCACGACGATGGACTTCGACTTGGTCACGGTCGGGTTGTCCTCGAACAGGCCGAGGAAGCCGCCCTCGGTCCACGAGATGCGGACCTTCTGGTTGCCGTTGCCGACGGGCACCACGGTGTAGTCCTCGGCGGGGACGACGTGGTGAATCGGTGCGGTCGTCGTGGGCGGTGCCGGATCCGGCGGTCAGATCGAGCCGACGCCGTAGCCCTCGAGGGAACCGAAGACGTTCTCCGGTGCGAGGGCGACGTTGATGGGCACGCCGCCCTTGTCGCCGCCGGCGTTCTTCGCCGCCAGGCTGGCCAGGGTGCTCACGCGCATGACGCCGCCGTGCTCGTAATCGCCCGGCTCCATCGGGGCGCGGTAGACGAAGTCGACGACGATCGACTGGCCCTTCTCGATGCGCGGATTGTCCTGGTAAAGGCCCAGGACGCCCTTCTC
>DUOR01000175.1 GCA_012838715.1 Actinomycetales bacterium | reverse complement strand
CGGCCGGGCCTGGTGACGGTCGCGGGGACCGCCCGCGTCGCCGAGGCCATCGACGCCGCCGGCGGCATGCTCCCGGACGCCAACCCCGCCAGCGTGAACCTGGCCGCGCCGCTGCGGGACGGGGAGCAGGTGCTCGTCGGAGCCGAGCCATTGCCGGAGTTGTCGATCGGCGGCACCGGTCGCGGAGGGCCGGATGGCGGCGCGGGCGCGGCGAGCGCCGCGAGCGGTGCCGGCGGAACCGGGGGCGCGGGAACTGGTGGTTCGGGAGCTGGTGGTTCGGGATCTGGCGCGCCGCTGGTCAACATCAACACGGCGAGCGAATCGGAGTTGGAGACCGTCACCGGAATCGGCCCGGCCACCGCCCGGAAGATCATCGCGCACCGGGAACGCAACGGGCCCTTCGGCAGTGTCGAAGAGCTGGAGGAAGTCCCCGGCATCGGCCCGGCGAAGCTCGAGGGGATGCGCGACGAGGTCACGGTGTAAATGCGCACCTCGCAACGCACCTCGAACCGAACAGGTCCGGCCAAACCTCCCGATGCCGACAGTCCCGCCAAAGCTCCCGCCCCAGCCCCCGAAATTGAACGCGCGGTGCCGCGGCCGTGGTTGGACCTGCGGCTCGTGCCCGCCGCACTTCTCCTGTGGGCCGTAACCGCCGCGACCTTGGCGTCGACGGCCGCCGGTTACGTGCTGCTCGCCGTCGCCCTGGTCGCCGCCGCCATCGCCGCGCACAAACGGTGGCCGACGGTGGCGGTGCCGTCGGTGCTGGCGGTCGCGGGAGTCGTCGGCACGCGGGTACGGCAGTGGCAAGCGCAGGCGCATGAGCTGGCGGCGCACGCGGGGGAGCGCACCACCACGACGCTGACGCTGACCACCATGCCCCGCACCACCGAGTTCGGCGCGACCGCGGAGGCGACCGTGCCGGGGTTGCCCGGGCGGCTGCGGGTGTTCGGCGATGAGCGGCTGCTCGCGCACGACCGGGGCACGATGCTGGAGGCGGTGGCGTCGGTGGCGGAGTCGGAACGGCCGGCGTTGTCCGGGCTCACGGCGTCGCTGCGCGGGACGGTGCGGATGGTCGCCGCGCCGGATGACCGGGTGGCGCGGGTGCGGGAGGGGCTTCGCGACGCCGCCTCCGGACTATGGCCCGGCCCGGACCGCCTCGTGCCGGCGATGACGCTCGGCGACGAACGCGGATTCACGGCGGCCGACCAAGAGATGATGGTCGACTCGGGGCTGGCGCACCTGTCGGCGGTATCCGGGGCGAACGTGGCGATCGTGACCGGTGCCGCGGTGTGGGCGTTCTCCTGGGCGCCACCGCGGTGGCGGGTGGTGGTCGCGGCGGTGGCGTTGGCGTCCTTCGTGGCGGTGGTGGGGACGGAACCGTCGGTGCTGCGCGCGATGATGACCGGCTCCGTCGGACTGCTCGCGGTGGTCGCGGGGCGGCGGGGGCAGGCGATTCCGGCGCTGTCGGCGGGCGTGATCCTGCTGCTGTTGGCGTTCCCGGATCTGTCGGTGTCGGCGGGGTTCATGTTGTCCGTCGCGGCGACGGCGGGGCTGGTGCTTGCCGCGGTGCCGGTGACGCGGCGGCTGCTGGTGGTGCCCTGGGTGCGGCGGTGGCCCGCGCCGATTGTGCGGGCGACGGCCGTGGCGCTGGTGGCGCACGTGGCGACGGTGCCGGTGCTGGCATTGTTCATCGGGGAGGTCAGCCATGTGGCGGTGTTCGCGAACATCGCCGCAACACCCGCGGTGGCGCCGGTGACCGTGTTGGGCACGGCCGCGGCGGTGGCGGCGCTGCTGGGGTTGGGTCCCGTCGTGGCGGTGCTGGTGCACCTCGCGGCGCCATTCGCCTGGTGGGTGTACGCCGTGGGCTACGTGGCGGCCGGGGTGCCGGGCGCCGCCGGGGAGATCGGGATCGTGGGCGTGACGGCGATGGGCGTTGGCGTGGCCGTGGCCCTGCGGTGGCCGGCGATTGCCGCGGCAATTGGCGTGATGGCGGCGACTGCGGCGGTCGTTGCGGTGGGGCTCGGCCTGCATGTTCCGAAGGCGCCCGAAGGATGGGTGCTCGGCGCGTGCGCAATTGCCGACGGCAACGTAACCGCGGATGAGGGCCGGGGCGAGGCCGACGGTGACCGTGCGCCGCAGGTGCGCATCATCCGTCCCGGAGAGGAGATACCGGACCGCCGGTGCCGGTTGGCTCTGTCGCGGGAACCCGGCGCGGGTGCCGGTGGGCCCGCGTCGGAAAGCGAGGGGCGGGTGCAGGGAACGCTCGATGAGCTTGCCGACGACGCCGCGGCGGCAACCGGCCCACCGTCATGGTTCGTGGTGGGGGACTGCGGGGAGCGGGCGCGGCGGAGCATCCGCACGCCGGGCGGGACACCCGTCGTCTGCCCCGCGCGCGACGGGCCGCAGGCGCTGTATCCGGATGGGGGCGTGTGGCGCGGTTCTGGCACGATGGAGCCGTGACTCAGACGATGCCCGCCCCCGTGAACCTCATCGTGGGAAAGGAAGGGCTGCTCATCGACCGCGCCCGCCTGGCGATCATCGCCGCCGTGCGCCGCACCGCCGCGACCGCCGGCGACCCCGAAGGCCGCGCCGTGCCGGTGACGGAGCTGCGCGGCGGCGACGTCACCACCACTGACCTGGTCGAACTGCTCAGCCCCTCGCTGTTCGGCGAGGACCGCGTGGTCGTGCTCACCGACTGCGACGCCGCCGGCAAGGAACCCGCCGGGCTCATCGTCGACGCGGCGAAGGACCCCGCGCCGGGCATCACGCTGATTCTGCAGCACTCCGGCGAGGGCCGGCAGAAGAAGATGGTCACCGACCTGCGGAAGACGGGGGCCGAGCTGTTCGAGGCCCAGGAACTGAAGAACCGCGACCTTCCCGAGTTCGTGCGCGGTGAGTTCGCGTCGCACCGGCTGCGGGTCTCGCCGGACGTGGTGACCGCGCTGCTCGACTCCGTGGGCAGCGACCTGCGCGAGCTGGCGACCGCCGTGTCGCAGCTGGCCGCCGACACCGGCGGCGACGTCACCGTGCAGGCCGTGCGCACCTACTACGGCGGCACGGCGGAAGTCTCGGGATTCGAGGTCGCGGAACTGGCGCTGCGCGGGCAGGGCGCGGAGGCGCTGGCGCAGGCGCGTCGGGCGCTGCAGCTGGGTGTGCCGCACGTGCTGCTGGCGTCGGCGCTGTCCGGGATGGTGGGCGACGTCGCCCGCCTGCACGCGGCGCGCGGCGTGAACCCCAACCGCGACGCCCGGACCTTCGGCATGGCGCCGTGGAAACTGGAGAAGACGCAGAAACTCGCGCAGCGCTGGTCGACGCCGGCGATTGCGCGGGCCGCGGAAATGATCGCCGACCTCGACGCCGGGGTGAAGGGATGGGCCGCCGACCCTGAATTCGCCGTGGAGAAGGCCGTCGCCGACATTGCCCGCCTCGCGCAGCAATCCCACCGGAGGTAGGCGCGGGGCGGGGCGGAACCCGTGCCGACTGAGGGCGGGGCCGGGAGGTAATCCACCGGCGCACGCAAAAGCGCCCCGGCCGAAAAACTTCGGCCGGGGCGCGGTGCGT
>DUOR01000174.1 GCA_012838715.1 Actinomycetales bacterium | reverse complement strand
GGCGCCCGGGTCGGCCAAAACGCGGCCCAGCTGCAGGGGGACGATGGAGGAGTAGCGGCGCGCGCCGGTCATGCGGCCGATGGCGTCGGCGAAGGCGGCCGGGCGGAAACCGTCGGCGAGATCCATGGCGGCCGGTTCCTCGCCGGCGCGGATCGTGCGCAGCAGCACCTGCAGCCCCGCGATGTGCTCCGGCGGGGTGGCCAACAGCCACTGGCCGGGGCCGCCGAGGCGGGCGTGGGTGGCGTCGATTGAGGCGCGGAGGTTCGCGGGCGTCAGCATCGCCCCCTTGGGGGTGCCCGTCGAGCCGGAGGTGCAGGCGACGAGGGCGACGTCGCCGTCGATGGGCCCCCCGGCGCGCTGCGAGGTGGCCAGCAGTTCCGCGCGGGCGGGGTCGTTGGCCGGGACGGGCAGCAGCGCAGCCTCGCCGGCGAGGGCCCTGGCCAGTGCCGGAGCGGCGTCGAGGGCACGGGTGCCCGGCCACAGGGGTAACAACTCGAGCCGTTTTGTGACAGTATCGGGGGCGTCCACGATTGACAGGGTAGGTGTCCCGGCCACCGGTGGCGGGGGCCGCCTCCGGGTGGGATTCCCGGTGAATATCGTTCCCCGTCTTTCGCGAACGCGGCGGGGGCCATATGCTCGATGCAGTTTCGACGATTTCATCCGCGATGTCGTCAACGCGTGGCCCGGCGGGCCATGCGCGTGGCCCGACCCCCACCGGGGCCGGGCCGCGGCCACGAAAAACCGCCACGACCCGCCACGCAACAGAACAACGCAAAGGAACCACGAATGCTCCGTCGCGCCACCACGTCCGTCATCGCGGCCGCCGCCCTCGTCGGCGTCGCCGCCGCCCCGGCCAGCGCACTGATCTTCGGCACCAACGATGGCCCCGCCGACGAGCGCGGCGCGGTCGTCCGCGTGCACATGCTCACCAATGGCGGCGTCGCCGAGTGCACCGGCACCGCCGTTTCCGCGCAGTGGGTGCTCACCGCCCAGCACTGCATCGAAGGCTTGGCCATCGATGATCAGGGCCGCATCTCCGGCATGATCACCACCGGCGAGGGCGCCCTGGGCTCCGAGACCGTGCGCTCCCACCAGGTCAACGCCGTGGCCAACGCACTCGAGGCCAACGAGGCCAACGGCGATGTCGCGCTCATCCACGTCAACGAGCCGATGGACGTCACGCCCGCCGAGATCAACTACGGTGACGTCGTCGGCCAGCCCGGCACCGCCTACGGCTGGTCCACCCTGGGCACCGGCGCCACCGGCACCCTGCCGCGCACCGACATCAACATCCAGGCCCAGGAGCAGCACCCGCTGTACGAGTCGAGTCAGGCGTACCTGACCACCTCGAACCGCCCCGCCCAGCTGCAGCAGGGCGACTCCGGCGGACCGCTGTTCGTCGATGGCAAGGTCGCCGGCGTCCTGTCCGTGGGCGTCGGATCCCTGTCCAACCCGGTCCTGATCTCCGCGACCTACATGCACGCCAAGATGGAGGGCCTGGAGGGCTGGGTCGACGCGACCATCGCCACCAACCCGACCAACGAGCCGGGCGAGATGCCCGAGGTCCCGGGCGGCGGCATCGGCCAGCTGATCCCGCAGCTGCCGATCGTGCCCGGCTGGGCCGAGATCATCGACATCGTCGGCATCGACTTCCTGTAAGTCGCACGCCCGGGCGGCCCCGGGCGGCCCCGGGCGGCATCCGCCGGACTACGGCGGACAACGGCGG
>DUOR01000173.1 GCA_012838715.1 Actinomycetales bacterium | reverse complement strand
GGTCGCCCTGTCGGCCGGGGGTACGCCCATGACGAGGCGGTGGACGACGACGGTGCGCCGCGGCCCGCGATGCGCGACGTGTTCACGCAGCTCGCGGACCTGGGGCAGGCCGAGCTGCGCCGGCGGCATTCGCAGATGGAACGGCAGGAGACCATCGACGGCGTGGTGTTCGGCGTCGGCGACGGCGAGCAGGTGTTCCCGCTCGACGTCGTGCCGCGCATCATCTCCGCCGAGGACTGGGGGCGCCTGTCCCGCGGCCTGGAGCAGCGGGCGACCGCGCTGAACCTCTTCCTCGACGACCTGTACACCCGCCAGCTCTGCCTCCGCGACCGCATCATCCCGGGCGAGGTCCTGGACCGCGCGCCCGGGTACCGCCGTTACGGGCGGGCGGCGCGGCACCGGGTGCGGGCCAACATCATCGGCTCGGACATCGTGTGCTCCGGCCCGGGCGAATGGCTCGTGCTGGAGGACAATTGCCGCATCCCCTCGGGCACCACGTTCTCGGTGGCCGCCCGCGACATGAGCCGCCGCTTCCTGCCGGAGATGGCGCCGCCCGGCCGCATCCTGGAGCCCGTCGGCGCCATCGACATGTTCCGGGAGACGCTGCTGGCGGCGGCGCCGTCGGCCATCCGCCCCGGCGGGTGGGCGCCCGTCGACGACGATGACGTCCAGCTGGGCCTGGTGTCCGCCGGCCGCGGCGACCCGACCTGGTACGAGCAGTCGGAGCTGGCGAAACGCTGCGGGATGGCGCTGGTCACCCCGGAGGAGCTGGTCGTCGAGGGCGACGTCCTGCTGCGCGTGGATTCCGACGGCCGCCAGCGCCGCATCGACGTGCTGTACCAGCGCATGGACGACGACATGCTCATGACGTCGAAGGGCGCCGACGGGGCGCTGCTGGGCCCCGGCCTGACGACGGCTCAGGCGCTGGGCACGCTCACCGTGGCCAACGCGATGGGCAACGGCGTCGCCGACGACAAGGCCGTGTACTCCTTCGTCCCGGATTTCATCCGCTACTACATGTCCGAGGAGCCGCTGCTGCCCCAGGTCCCCACCTACCTGTGCGCCGACCGCGAGCAGCGGGATTATGTGCTGGAGAACATCGGGGACCTCGTCGTCAAGCCCATCGACGGCTACGGCGGGTCGGGCGTCACCATCGGCCCGGAGTGCACCGACGCGGAGCTGGCGGAGCGTGCCGACGAGTTGCGCACGCACCCGGAGCGGTACATCGGCCAGCCGGTGATTGGCCTGTCCACGCACCCGACGTTCGACGGGACGGGGCTGGGGCCGCGGCACGTCGACGCGCGCGTTTTCGTCCACTCCAAGGAGGAGGACGGGGTTATCGTGTCGAAGGTGTCGCCGGCGCCGTTCACGAGGGTGGCCCCGGAGGGCAGCATGATCGTCAATTCGTCGCGCGGTGGAGGGGCCAAGGACACGTGGGTACTGGAGGGCTGACGCGGGCGCAGGCGTTCCGCACCACCCGGGGCGCGGACATCGCGCCGGACGGGTCCTCGGTGGCGTACCTCGTCGACGACGGCGACGGCCCCTTCGCGGTGCAGCGTTTCCTCGACGGTTGGCGCACGGGGATGGTCCGCCGGGTGCGGCTGCCGGTCGAGGGGCCGGTGCACAAGGTGCGGTACAGCGAGCACGGCAGCGTGCTGGCGCTGGAGGTCGCGCCGGGCGCGGGGGAGCGGCGCGAGGTGTGGCTGGTCACCAGCGACCCGTCGGACGCGTCGGCGCGGCGGATGTGCCTGCCGGGGGATTTGAACGCGACGCTGATCGGTTTCCGCGACGGCCGTCTGATGGTCACCGCGCGTGTGGCCGGCGGCATCGACGAGTCGCGGATCATCGACCCGAGGTCGGGCCGGCACGTCGTCGTGGACGGCGACCCGGAGCACGAGCTCCTCGATCACCGCGGCAACGACGTGCTCATCCGCGCCGGGCGCCGTGGCCGCCGCGGGATGCTGCTGCGGCGGGGGACCGCCGAGCGCGGCCGGGTGGCGCATTGCCGGGAGGAGATTGCGGTGGAGCCGCTGGCCCCGGAGGCCGATTCCTACCCGGGGTTCCTCGTCCGCGACGCGTGGACGCGCCGCACCGGTGGCGCGCGCGTGCTGTTGCGCAGCGAGGCGGGGGCGGATGCGGCGCGGCTGGTGGAAACCGACGTGCTTCCCGACGGCCGCGGTTTCACGGTCCGCGAGATGGCGGCGCTGCCGGGGGCGGAGCTTGATGATTTCCAGCTGTCCGACGACGGCACCACCGCGCTGCTGCTTTTCAACCGGGAGGGGTACACGTCGGTGCGCCGGTACCTGGTCGCCGAGGGCCGCATGGGCCCCGACGTCGCCCTGCCGGGCGCGGTGGCCTCGGAGCCGCGCATCGACCGCGACGGCTGCCGCGCCACCCTTACCGTCGCCGGCCCCGGCCTGCCGGAGACCGTGGTCATGTTCGACTGCGACACCCGCCGCATGACCTTCCTCGACGACCACCGCGTCGCCTCCGAGGCGGACGCCGACCTCGCCCCCTCGCGCCGCTGGACCGTCGCCCGCGACGGGACGCGCGTGGAGTCGCTGGTCTACGAACCGGTGCCGGTGGCGATGCCGGTTGCGGTGCCGTCGTCGGCCCCGTCCCCGCTTGCCGACGGCCCGGTGCCCACGATCCTGTGGTTCCACGGCGGCCCGGAGTTCCAGTCGCGGCCGGTCCATGATCCGATGGTGGAGGGGCTGCGCCGGGCGGGGTTCCGGGTGGTGCTGCCGAACGTCCGCGGGTCGACGGGGTACGGCCGCGAGTTCGCGCGCGCCGACGATCGCCACCGCCGCAACGGGTCCATCACCGACGCCCTGGACGTGGCGTCGGATCTGGTGGATTCGGGTGTCGCTTCCCGGGATCGGTTGTTCTGCTCGGGCCGCAGTTACGGCGGCTACCTGACCAACTGCCTGATGTCCATGCACCCGGGCGCCTTCGCCGCGGGCGTGGCGGTGTGCGGAATGAGCGATCTGCAGAATTTCTACGAGGAGACGGAGCCCTGGATCGCGTCGGCCGCGTACCCGAAGTACGGGCACCCGGTGGACGACGCGGAGCTGCTGGCCGCCTACTCCCCGCTGCGTAACGCGGGTTCGGTGGCGGCGCCGCTGCTGACCATCCATGGCGCGCGGGACACGAACGTGGTGCCCGCGGAGTCGCGGCGGATGGTGGCGGCGGTGCGCGCCAATGGCGGGGTCGCCGACATGATGGAGTTCCCCGACGAGGGCCACGCCATCCTGCGCACCCACAACCTGGACCGCATGGTCATGGGCATGACCCGCTGGTTCGGGGATGTCCTGCACGGCCGCCGCCCGGATTTGGCGTCGTATGGCCTGGGCTGCACCGTCGACTTCCCGGACGTGGTGCCGGCCCCGCTGCCCGCGGGACCGGCATTGGCCTAACGGCGTCGGAGGAGGGTCAGCTGTCGGGGCCAAGACAAAGCGCGGTTGACCCCGGGCAAGGAGTGGTGAGGCGCGGGTCAGTAACCAGCGGCGCTATCGCCGTCGGCCGAATCGCGACCCCTTCCTCTTGTACGCTTCGTGCACTGTGTCGACCTGCTTGTACCAGAAGGCGTCGCGTTCATCTTTCGACGCGTCTTTGTCGAGGAGACCCTTGAACACTGCAAGGTTGTAGAACCCTGCGCCAGGCTTGTTCTCATCCAGGTATTCGACGATTCCCGACAGCATTGCCCGGCATTCCGGGTAGGTCCGGTCGACGACCTCCCCGAGCAGGTGACCCATCGCGCTGCGTTCATCGGGCTGCGAGAAGTCGAACGCACGATGCCCGGTGCGTGCACTGATGTCCCTGTTCAGGTCTGTGTAATTCGTCATCCGGCCGAGTCCCGCCGTTCGCTTGAGCGACGTGACGGCAGCCTGGACAAGATCGTCCCATTCCTCGGGCGTTCGACCGTACTTCAATTCCATCGCGGGATCTCCTCACTTTGGCCGGGACTTTTCGGTTACCTACCCAAAGCCTAGTCCGTCGGTTCCCGCACGGGCTCGATCGGGTTGCCCTGCCAGCGGGTGCCGGCGGGGACGACGTCGCCGCGCATGACCAGGGAGGCCGGGCCGACGGACGTGCTTTCGCCGAGCCGGGACGCGGGCAGCGCCACGGAGTGCGGGCCGAGGGTCGCGCCGGGGGCGAGTTCGACGGTGTCGAGGCTCATGACGCGGTCCTGGAACAGGTGCGTCTGCACGACGCAGCCGCGGCCGACGGTCGCGCCCGTGCCGATGCGGCACAGGTCCGTTTCGGGCAGCCAGTAGGACTCGACCCAGGCGCCGCGGCCGACGTCGGCGCCGAGCCAGCGCAGTGCGCGGTTGAGGCCGCCGGTGCCGAGCGCCGGGTTGAAGTACCACGGTGCGGCGACGGTTTCCACGAACGCGTCCTGCAGCTCGTTGAGCCACACGAAGGGGCTCCACAGGGCGTGGTCGGCCTTCTTGTGCTTGCCGACGCACAGCCATTTGGCGGCCACGGTCACCAGCATGGCGATGAGCCCCGCGGCGAGCAGCAGCGGCGAACCGATGAACCAGGCCACCACGAGGCCGAGCAGGACGGCCGTGGCGGTGTCGGAGTCCACGCCGACCATGCCGTCGACGAGGTGGACGGTGCCCACCGCGGCGAGGTGCATGACGGACAGGACGAGGACGCCCAGCGCCAGGGAGACCATCGGCGCCAGCAGGCGCAGGGTTTCCACGGCGCCGCGGGCGGCCTTCACTCCGAAGCCGGGGCGGTAGGTGCGGTCCTCGCCGCCCTCGGTTTCCACGGCCACGCGGCGCAGCCGCTCCGGCGGGGAGCCCCACCAGTTGGAGCCGGCCTTCGCCTTCTTCGGGGTGGAGGACAGCACGGCGACCAGGGCGTTCTTGCCGAGCTTGCGTCCCGGCCCGGAGATGCCGGAGTTGCCCAGGAAGGAGCGGCGCCCGATCTTGGACACGCCCAGCAGCAGCCAGCCGCCGCCGAGCTCGTAGCCGCCGACCATGGTGTCGTCGGCGAGGAACGCGCCCTCGCGGATGTCGGTGAACTTCGGCAGCACGACGGCGGTGGACACCTCGGCGTCCTTGCCGACGCGCGCGCCGAGCAGCCGGAGCCACATCGGCGTCAGCTGCGAAGCGTAGAGCGGGAACAGGTCCGTGCGGGCGGCGTCCATGAGGCGTTCGGTGCCCCACGCCTGCCAGCCGACGCGGGAGCGCACGGGGTGCACGCCCTCCTTGAGGCCGATGCTGAACAGGCGCACCAGCAGGAGGGTCAGCAGGGCGTAGACGGCCATGGCGACGAGCGCCGCCACCGGCGTCCACGCAAGCGCCAGGCCGACCGCGCCGGCCCACGTCGAGGCCCCGGCCGCACCGAAACCGATGACGACGGCGGCGCCGGCCAACGCGGCGATGGGCACGAGCGCCAGCACCAGGGCGGTGACGCCGTAGACCGGCAGCCACCACACGCGGCGCGGCGGCGCCTCCACCGGGAAGCGGCGCTTGGGGCGGCCGACCTTGCGGGCCGGGGAACCCGACCAGCGGGCGCCCGCCTTCACCGGCTTGACGCCGGTGACGCAGGAGCCGGATTCGACGTGCGCGGCGTCGCCGATGCGGGTGCCCGGCAGCAGCGTGCAGCGGGCGCCGACGCGCGCCTCCTTGCCCACGACGATGTCGCCGACGTGGACGACGTCGCCGTCCACCCAGTACCCGGAGATGTCGGTCTCCGGTTCGACGGAGCTGTAGTCGCCGAGCTCGATGAGCCCGGTGACCGGCGGCAACGTGTGCAGGGAAACGCCCTTGCCCACCGTCGCGCCCAGGGCGCGGGCGTACCAGAGCATCCACGGGGCGCCGCCGACCTCGCGGGCGCCGGAGGCGTCGGCAAGCCGTTCGGCCGCCCACAGGCGAAGGTGCACGGACCCGCCGCGCGGGTAATCGCCCGGGGTGACCCCGCGGACCAGCAGGCGCGTCGCCGCGGCGGTCAGGGGCAAGGTGCCCAGCGGCGTGAGGAAGAGGACGGCGAGGACGATGGTCGCCCACAGCGGCACGTCGAGGGCGAAGGGGGAGCCCGCGGCGAAGGCGATGGTGTTGAGCACCGCCAGCCACGTCATCCATTTCGCGGCGCGCACCGTCTGCAGCGGCACCATCGCCAGCGCCTGCCGGCGGCGGGCCGATTTCGGCACCGGGGCGACCTCCGGGATGGGGGCCGGGGCGGTGCCGGCGTCGGAACCGTCGGCGGGAACGAGGCCCCGCGACTCCAGTTCCTCGGCGAGCTTGCCCAGGCGCGGATGGTCGTAAAGGTCGCGCACCGCAATCTGCGGGGCGCGCTCGCGCATGCGGGCGACGACGGTCGCCGCGGCCAGCGAGGTGCCGCCCAGGGCGAAGAAGTCCGCCTCCGCGCCCGGTGCGGGCACGGCCAGGACCTCGGACCAGATGCCGGAGAGCCAGCGCTCGGTGGCGGTGAGGTCGCCGAGATCGGCGTCGTCGGCAAGCGAATCGAGGGGCAGCGGCCACGGCAGGCCCGCCTTGTCGACCTTGCCGGAGGTGCGCACCGGCAGCTCGTCCATGACGTGCAGGCGCGGCACCATCGCCGCGGGCATTTCGCGGCGCAACTGCTCCATCGCGGCGTCGGCGTCGACGGTGGCGGCGTCGCCGCCCGCGCCGACGTAACCGACCAGCACGTCCTGGCCGCCGGCGGTCTGCCGGACCTGGACGCTGGCCTGCGTGACGCCCGGCAGCGCCGCCAGATGCGCCTCGACCTCGCCGAGCTCGATGCGGCGGCCGCCGATCTTGACCTGGTCGTCGACGCGGCCGACGAAGTGCAGGCCCTCCGGCTCCAGGCGCACGTGGTCGCCGGTGCGGTAGGCGCGATCCCAGCCGATGGTGGGCATCGGCGCGTACTTCTCGGCGTCCTTCGCGGGGTCGAGGTAACGGGCCAGACCCACGCCGCCGATGACGAGCTCGCCGACTTCGCCCATGACGACCGGCTTCTCGTCCTTGTCCACGACCACCAGATCCCAGCCGTCGAGCGGCAGGCCGATGGTGACGGGCTCACCCGCGCGCAGCTCCGTGGCGCAGGCGACGACGGTGGCCTCGGTGGGGCCGTAGGTGTTCCACACCTCGCGCTCCGGGGTGGACAAACGCTCGACGAGCTCCGCCGGGCAGGCCTCGCCGCCGACGATGAGCAGCCGCACGTGGTCCAGCGCCTCCGCCGGCCACAGGCCGGCCAGCGTGGGCACCGTGGACACCGCGGTGATGTTGCGGGAAATCAGCCAGGGGCCGAGGTCCATGCCGGAACGGACGAGGCTGCGCGGCGCGGGCACCAGGCAGGAGCCGTGCGCCCACGCAATCCACATTTCCTCGCAGGACGCGTCGAACGCGACGGACAGGCCGGCGAGCACGCGGTCCTCGGGGCCGAGCGGCCCGTCGGGGTGGTTCGCCAGGAACAGCCGCGACTCGGCGTCGACGAACGCCGCCGCACTGCGGTGCGTCACCGCCACGCCCTTGGGCTTGCCGGTGGACCCGGAGGTGAAGATGATCCACGCGTCGTCGTCGGGGAGCGGCTCGCGCACGCTTTCCGACGCCCCGGGCACCTCGGTGCGGGGCATCACGTGCAGGCCATCGGCGCCGAACCAGGCGGCGATGCCCGCCTCGCCGAAGACCATCTCGGCGCGCTCGTCCGGATCGTCGGCGTCGACGGGCACGTAGGCGCAGCCGGCGGCGAGGATCGCCAGAATGGCGACGTACAGCTCCCGGTTGCCCGACGGCATGCGCACGCCGACGCGGTCGCCCGCGCGGATTCCCTGCTCGCCGAGGAACGCGGCGGTCTCGTCGATTTCGGCGAGAAGATCGGAATAGGTGAGGACGGCGTCACCGTCGTCCAGCGCAGCGGCCTCCGGATGCTCCGCGGCGGTCGCGCGGAGGATGTCGATGAGGGTGCGCTCCGGCGCGGCCTCACCGGCCCGCAGGTACTGCGGGGGAACGGCCGGTGCCGTAGACGGCTCAGTCACTCGTCGTCGCCGCCCTTCTTCTTTTTCTTGTCTTTCTTCTTCTTCTTTTTCTTCTTCTTTTTCGACGTGGAATCGTCGGAGTCGTCGGCGGAGTCAGCGTCGGCGTCGTCGGTGGAGTCAGCGTCAGCCTCGGCATCAGTCTCGTCGGACGTACCGTCCAGGGCCGCGGACAGCGCCTCGATCTCGGCGGCCGGGGCGGCGGCGAAAACGTCCGCTTCGGCGGCGGCGACGGCGGCGCGGACGGCCTCGCGGGCGGCGGCGCCGGCCTCGGTGAGCCCGATCAGCTGCCGGCGGCGGTCCTCGGTGTCGCGGACGCGGGCGACGAAACCGGCGTCCTCGAGGGCGTCGATGAGCCGGACCATGTCCGAACGATCGACGCGGAGGAGGTCGCACAGCTCGCGCTGGGAGTGGGCCGCGGTGGCGCCGATGGTCTCGAGGAGCCAGTAGCCGCGCAGGGTCAGGGCCTCACCGGCGTCGGAGGCGCCGACGATGGCCTCGTCGACGGCGTCGCGCAGGGTGTCCGCCAGGCGCTGCACGATCCACACCGCCGAACCAGTCACCTCGTGCGGCAGCGTCGGGCCGGGATCACCGGTGACGCCGTCGGGGTTCTTCTTATTCGTTGGCATACACCCATCGTAGGTGCATTCCGGGAATTTCCGATAATTGGATTAATCCCACTTTTTCCGGAAACGCGAAAACCCGCCCCACGGCCGGTTTCTCGGCGTGACGGCGGGTTTTGGGGCGTGTCGGCGCTACTCGCCCTTTTCGATGGGCTTGCCGGCGAACTCCCAGTCGATCATGCCGCCCGAAATGTTGATGGCGTCGATGCCGTTGCGCTCCAGCCACATGCACACCTGGGCGGAGCGGCCGCCCGAACGGCACATGAGGTAGATGTCCTGGTCCAGATCCAGCTCGCCGTAGCGGATCGGGATCTCCTCCATCGGGATGTGGACGGCGCCGGCCGGGTGGCCGTCGACCCACTCGTCGGTGGAACGGATGTCGACGATCTGGGCGTCGTCCGGGATGTCCTTGACGTTCGCGAATTCCATGGCGCCGATTGTAAGGGTCGCCTTCCCCGCCGATCCAGTCCCCGCCGATGGGACGGGCCATCCCCAACGGTGGCGCCGGGCCGTCCCCGACGGCGGGGCCGGGCCGTCCGGTGCGGGCAATATATACGCACCACGGCGTCGGAAAGCGTGCACCGGAACGGAGTTCACTCCAAGTTAGCCTCCGGTTTATCTCTGTTATAGCCCCGTTCACCTGAGCGGGGGAGGAAATGACCGAGTGGGGCCAGACCCTGCAGGAGCAGCTGGAGGGCCGCGAGCGCGCCCACGGCTGGGGCAACGCGGTGGACTACCTGTCGTGGACCTTCTCCGGCCCGCTGTGGACCATGGGCGGCGCCTACTCCGAGGACTGGGATCTGAAGCTGACCTCGCCGGAGACCATCGAGGCCGTCGAGTGGCTGAAGTCCACCATCGACGACGGCTGGGCCACCGTGTCCAACGACCTGGCCAACGAGTTCGGCACCGGCCTGCTCGGTTCGGTCGTCGCCTCCACCGGTGACCTCGCCGGCATCATGGAGACCGCCGACTTCGAGGTCGGCACCGCCTTCCTGCCGAACCCGAACGGCGACGGCGGCTGCCCGACCGGTGGCGCCGGCCTGGCCATCCCGGCCGGCATCTCGGAGGAGCGCCAGGACAACGCGGCGAAGTTCATCGACTTCATCACCAACACCGAGAACACCTCGTACTGGTCCCGCAACGTCGGCTACATGCCGGTCCGCCAGGACGCCACGGAGGACCCGGAGCAGGCCGCGTTCCTCGAGGAGAACCCGAACTTCCGCACCGCCGTCGAGCAGCTGCCGGAGACCCGCCCGCAGGACAACGCGCGCGTGTTCATCCCCAACGGCGACCGCCGCATCGGCGACGCCCTGGAGACCATCCTGCTGTCCGGCGCGCCGGTCGGGGACACCCTGGAGTCCCTGGAGAACGACCTGCGCACCACCTTCGAGCGCGACATCGAGCCGAACCTGTAGGCCACCCGCCGTTCGAGGGCATTTCCCGCCGGTCCCGGTCCCGGGGCCGGCGGGGCCACCATCCATCACCGAGGAGTAATCATGGCGGGCGTCATCTTCGACGGAGCCACCCGAATTTTCGACAAAGACGGCCGTCCCGCCGTCGATTCCCTGGACCTCGAAATCGCCGACGGCGAGTTCCTGGTGCTGGTGGGCCCGTCGGGATGCGGCAAGTCCACGTCCCTGCGCATGTTGGCGGGCCTGGAGCCCGTTGACCGGGGCAGCATCCACATCGGCGGCATGGACGCGACGACGCTGCGCCCGCAGGACCGCGACGTGGCGATGGTGTTCCAGAACTACGCGCTGTACCCGAACATGACGGTGGCGAAGAACATGGGCTTCGCGCTGCGCAACCAGGGCGTGCCCAAGCGCGAGATTGAGGCGCGGGTCGCGGAGGCGGCGCGCATCCTGCAGTTGGGGGATTACCTGCACCGCAAGCCGGCGGCGCTGTCCGGCGGCCAGCGGCAGCGCGTGGCCATGGGCCGCGCCATCGTGCGGGAGCCGCAGGTGTTCCTCATGGATGAGCCGCTGTCGAACCTGGACGCCAAGTTGCGCGTCACCACCCGCGGCGAGATTTCCGCGCTGCAGCGCCGCCTGGGCGTGACCACGGTGTACGTCACCCACGACCAGGTCGAGGCGATGACCATGGGCGACCGCGTCGCGGTGCTCCTCGACGGCGTCCTTCAGCAGGTGGACACCCCGGAGCACCTCTACGACAACCCGGTCAACGCCTTCGTCGCGGGCTTCATCGGCTCGCCGTCGATGAACCTGCTGCGGGGCGTGGTGCGCGACGGTGCGGTGCACCTCGAGGGCGGGAGCGTGCTGCCCCTGCCCAACCGCTTCACCGGTTCGCTTGCCGACGGCCAGTCCGTCACCTACGGCATCCGCCCCGAGCACCTGACCATCGTGCCGGAGGGCGCCGACGACGCCACCGCCCTGAACATCGACATCACGCAGATCGAGGAACTCGGCGCGGAGTCCATCGTCCACGGCGCCGGCCCGACGGGCGTCCCGGTGGCGGTCCGCACGGCCCGCGGCCACGGGCTCGCCGCC
>DUOR01000172.1 GCA_012838715.1 Actinomycetales bacterium | reverse complement strand
CGAACCGGGCGGGCCGGACGCGCCCGCCGAACCCGCGGGGACGACGGACGGCGGCCGCGAACCAATCCTCGATCGCGCCGGCTGGGGGCTCTTCGCCGGCGGCGTGGCGCTCATCGCGCTGGCGGGCATGGTCAAGGTGACCGGCTTCGTGGCGCTGGGCTTCGTCGGCATGGCGCTCGCCCGCCGCTACGGCCCGGCCATCACCTCCGTGGTGAAGGCGGGGCTCGTCACCGGCGCGGTCGCGGGCGCCACGGTCCTCGCGTTCTCGCTGGCGTCGGGGCTGGGCTTCGGCTGGATCACCAGCCAGGGCGGCGCGGCGACGGTGCGCTCATGGATGTCGCTGTCGACGCTGCTGGGCATCCTCTCCGGACTGATGGGCCGGCTGCTGGGCCTCGGCGACATGTCCGAGGCGGCGCTGGGGCTCACCTGGGGCCTCGGCATCGCGCTGGCCGTCGCGTGGCTGCTGCGCATGCTGTGGGCGACGTTCCGCGGGCGCATCCACCCCCTCGGCGGTTACGGCCTGGCCATGTTCGCCCTGGTGCTGCTGTTCCCGGTGGTGCACCCGTGGTACCTGCTGTGGGCGATGGTGCCGCTGTCGGGCTGGGCCAACCGCATGCAGTTCCGCCTGGCGGTGGTCGCGTACTCCACCATCTTCAGCCTCACGGTGCTGCCCCGCGGCCTCGGCCTGCCCCCGGGCACGGTGCTGCAGATTTACCTCGGTTCGCTGGCCGCGTTCCTCGTCTGCATGGCCCTCATCTTCGCGGTGTCCTGGCGGACGCGCGTGTTCCGCGTGCGCTGACCCGCACCCCCGGGCCCGGCGGAATCCGGCCTGGCCTAGGATATGTGCCCGTGACCAGGACTACCGACTCCCCCGCGCTCGAGCTGCGCGGCGTGACCAAGCGCTACGGCGACGTCACCGCCGTGGACGGGCTCGATCTGACGCTCGCCCGCGGCCGGGTTCTCGCGCTCCTGGGCCCGAATGGCGCGGGCAAGACCACGACCATCGAGATGTGCGAGGGCTTCGTGCGCCCGGACGGCGGCGAGCTGCGCGTCCTGGGCCTCGACCCAACGAAGTCCGCCGATGAGCTGCGCACCCGCGTCGGCATCATGCTGCAGGGCGGCGGCGCGTACCCGGGCGTGCGCGTCGGCGAGATGCTGGAGCACGTCGCTTCCTACTCCGCGAACCCCCTGGACCCGGAGTGGCTGCTGGAGGTCGTGGGCCTGCAGCGCCACCGCAAGACCTCCTACCGCCGCCTGTCGGGAGGCCAGCAGCAGCGCCTGTCCCTGGCGTGCGCGCTGGTGGGCCGCCCGGAGCTGGTCTTCCTCGACGAGCCGACCGCCGGCATGGACGCCCAGTCCCGCCTCGCCGTCTGGGATCTCGTCGATTCCCTCCGCCGCGACGGGGTCACCGTGGTGCTCACCACGCACCTCATGGATGAGGCGGAGGCGCTTGCCGACGAGGTGCTGATCATCGACCGGGGCCGCGCCGTGGCGCAGGGCACCACCGGGGACATCACCTCCGGCGCCCACTCCGCGTCGATGGTCCTGGAGACCGACGGCGCGATCGACGTGGACTCCCTCCGCGGCCGCCTGGTGGCGGCGCTGTCCGGGGCGGACGCCGCGGGGGATCCGTCGGAAAGCACCGTCGGCGTGGAGGCGACCGCCCCCAACAAGTACCGCGTGACCGGCGCCGCATCCCCGGAGGCGGTCGCCGCCATCGCGACGTGGTGCGCCGAGCGCGGCACCCTGATCACGGAGCTGCGCGTGGCGCGACGCAGCCTCGAGGACGTGTTCCTCGACATCACCGGCCGAGAAATGAGGAACTGACGTGAGCGGCGACACCACCGGGGCGACCGGCACCGCCAACGGCATGAACCGAATCACCGGGCGCTTCCCGGCCGGCACCTTCACCCCCTCCCCGAAGCGGGCGCCCACCGGCGCGCTGCTGGCCTCGCAGACCAAGCTGGAGTCGAAGCTCATCTGGCGCCACGGCGAGCAGATGCTGCTGACGATGATCATCCCGCTGGCGATGCTCGTCGGCTTCACCCTCGTCCCCGTCCTCGACGATCCCGACCCCATCTCCCGCGTGTTCCCCATGGTCCTCGCGGTGGCGACGATGTCCGCCGGCTTCACCGGCCAGGCCATCGCCGTCGGCTTCGACCGCCGCTACGGCGCCCTGAAGCGCATCGGCGCCTCGGCCCTGCCGAAGTGGGGCATCATCGTCGGCAAGGCGGGGGCGGTGGCCATCATGGTGACCGCGCAGTTCATCATCTTCAGCCTGGTGGCGCTGGCGCTCGGCTTCACCGCGCCGGTGACCGGATTCCTGCTGGCGTTCGCCATCACCATCCTGGGCACCTTCACCTTCACGGCGATGGGCCTGCTGATGGGCGGCACCCTCGGCGCCGAACTCATCCTCGCGCTGGCCAACCTCATCTGGTTCGTCATGCTCGGCGCGGCGACGTTCGTGGCCGTCGGTCCGGACCTGCCCGTCGCCGCGGAGGCCGCCCTGACCCTCGTCCCCTCGGTCGCGCTGACCGAATCCCTGCGCATCGCCTTCGACGGCGGACTGGCCTGGTACCCCCTGGTCGTGCTCGTCGCATGGGGCCTCGCCTGCACCGCCGCCGCCAGCCGGTTCTTCCGCTTCGAGGCGAAGGGGGATTAGGACACCCCTACGGGTAAGGTGGACAAACGTGAGCGACGTGGACACCAAGAACTCAGCCCCCCTGTCCTTTTTGCCCTTGCCGTCGATGGCCGTGCAGCGCATTCTCGCGCTGCTCGTGCTGATCGCGCAGGCCGGCATCGCCGTCACCGGTTCGGTGGTCCGCGTCAGCGGCTCCGGCCTCGGCTGCGACACCTGGCCCCAGTGCCATGAGGGCAGCTTCACCCCCGTCGCGGGCGCCGCGCCGGCCCTCCACCAGGCCATCGAGTTCGGCAACCGCCTGCTGACCTTCGTGCTCATCGCCGTCACCCTGGCCCTGTTCCTGGCCGTGGTCCGCGCGGGCCGCCGCAAGGCCATCGTCATGCTGGCGTTCCTCAACGGCCTGGGCATCATCATCCAGGCGGTCATCGGCGGCATTTCCGTGCTCGTCGACCTGACCTGGTACTCCGTGGCCATTCACTTCCTGGCCACCAGCATCCTGGTGTGGCTGGCCGGCATGCTCTACGTGAAGGTGCAGGAGCCGGACGACGGCCACGCGGTGCGCTCCTACGCCGCCCCGCTGCGCCAGCTGGCGGCGGTGTCGGGCCTGGCCCTGACCGCGACGCTGGTCACCGGCACCATGGTCACGGGCGCCGGCCCGCACGCCGGCGACGCGTCGATTCTCCCGGAGGATCGCCTGCAGCTGCCCATCATCGAGCTGGCCCACGTCCACGCCGGTTTCATGTACCTCTACCTGGGCCTGGTCGCGGGCCTGGTCGTCGGCCTCATCGCCACGAAGGCGGACCCGGGCATCATCCGACTGTCCTGGTGGGTCGTGGGGCTCATCATCGCCCAGGCCGCCGTCGGCATCTTCCAGTACTGGACGGGCGTCCCCGAGTGGACCGTGCCCTTCCACGTCGGCCTGTCCGGCGCCCTGACCGCCGTGACCGCCATCCTGTGGCAGATGGGCTGGCGCCACACGGGCGGTTCGGCCGCCCTGGTCGGCTCCCCGGCCGGTGACGCGGAGTTCGCCGCCACCCGCTAGCCCCGCCCGGGCGCGCCGGTAGCCTGGTGCGCATGCGCGGAATCATCATCGAGGAATTCGGCGGCCCCGACCGCCTGCGGTACCGCGAGGACCTCCCCGAGCCCGCCCCGGGCCCGGGCGAAGTCCTCGTCGACGTTGAGGCGGTGGGCGTCAACTTCACCGACGTCTACCAGCGCGAGGGCATCTACCCGCGCCCCCTCCCCTTCACCCCGGGTTCCGAGGGCTGCGGCCGCGTCGTGGCCGCCCCGGATTCCGGGCCCGTCTCCGTCGGCGACCGCGTCGCCTGGTGCACGGCGCCCGATTCCTACGCGGAGCAGGTCGCGGTGCCCGCGGACGCCTGCGTCCCGGTGCCGGACGACGTCCCCGCCGACGTGGCCGCCTCCATCCTCCTCCAGGGCCTCACGGCGCATTTCCTGGTCAACGACGTCGGTGCGCTCGGTGAGGGCGACACCGTCCTGCTCACCGCGGGCGCCGGCGGCGTGGGCCTGCTGCTGACCCAGCTCGCGAAGGCGGCGGGCGCGAACGTGGCCACCCTGGTGTCATCCGACGCGAAGGAGCGCCTGTCCGTCGGGGCGGGCGCGGACCTGGTCCTGCGCTACGACGACGACGTCCCCGCCGCCATCGCCGACTGGACCGGCGGCAGCGGCGTCGACGTGGTGTACGACGGCGTGGGCAAGGCGACCTTCGGCACCTCCCTCGAATGCGCCCGGGTGCGCGGCCTGGTGGCCCTGTTCGGCGCGGCGTCGGGTGCGGTGCCGCCGATGGACCCGCAGGAGCTGAACAAGCACGGTTCGCTGTTCCTGACGCGCCCGCACCTGCGCCACTTCACCCGCGACCGGGAGGAGCTGCTGATGCGCGCCGACGACGTGCTCGCCCGCGTCGCCGACGGCACCCTCCACATCCGCGTCGGCTCCCGGTACCCGCTT
>DUOR01000171.1 GCA_012838715.1 Actinomycetales bacterium | reverse complement strand
CCTGCAGCACGGCGCGCGCGAGTTCGCGGCCGTCGGCGTAGCGGCGCTCGGGATCCTTGCGCAGCATGATGCCGATGAGCTCGCGAATGTGCGGGTGCACCGTCTGCGGCAGCTGCGGCGGCGGCTTCGAGATGTGCGCCAGCGCCACCGCGACCGTCGTGTCGCCCTGGAAGGGGCGGCGGCCCGACGCCATCTCGTAGGCCACGCAGCCCAGCGAGTACACGTCCGTGGCCGGCGTGACCTGGCGGCCCTGCGCCTGCTCCGGCGACACGTACTGGGCGGTGCCCACCACCATGCCGGTCCGGGTCAGCGGCACCGCCTCGGCCGCCTTCGCGATGCCGAAGTCCGTGATCTTCACGGTGCCCTCCGGCGTCACCAGCAGGTTGCCGGGCTTGATGTCGCGGTGGATCAGGTTCGCCGCGTGGATGGCGGACAGACCGTGGGCGGTCTGCTCCAGCACGTCCAGCGCGAGATGCTCGGGCAGGGTGGATCGCCGGCGGAGGACGTCGGCAAGCGACTCGCCGCGGATGTACTCCATGACGATGTAGCACCCGCCGCCGCGCTCGGGCGGCTGGTCGTCGTACGAGTGGAAGTCGACGACGTTGGGGCTGGACACGCTCTGCGCGGCGCGCGCCTCGTTGCGGAAGCGCTCGCGGAACTCCGGATCACCGGACAGGTCCCGGTTGAGCAGCTTCACCGCCACGAGCCGGCCGGTGCCGGTGTCCTCGGCGAGCCACACGGTGGACATGCCGCCGCGGCCGAGCAGCCGCTCGATGCGGTAGCGGTCGCCGCCGAGGACGGCCTGCGCGCGCTGAAGTTCGGCGTCGGGGTTCTCGTTCGGGGTCATGGTCACCGCCCCGCCCTTTCCACGGCATCGATGACGTCGCGGCCCAGCGGCGCGGCCACCGAACCGCCGGTGGCGCCGCCGCCCTGGCCGCCGCCGGACTCGACGACCACCGCAACGGCGACGTCCGAATCCGGGGCGAACGCGATGTACCAGACGTGCGGCGCGAGGACGCCGCGGTCGGTGCCGTGCTCCGCGGTGCCCGTCTTCGACGCGATGCGCGAGCCGTTGCCGCCGGACTGGCTTTCCGACGCGCGCATCAGCTCCGTCATCATCGCCGCGGTGTCCTCGTGGATGGCCTGGTTGATTTCCTCCGGGTCGGTGGTGTCCAGGACCGACAGATCCTGGCCCTGCACCGAACTGACCAGATGGGGCTCCATGCGGACGCCGCCGTTGGCGATGGTCGCCGCGATGATGGCGTTCTGCAGCGGGGTGAAGGATACGTCGCGCTGGCCGATGGAGGTCTGCGCCAGGGCCGCGTCGTCCGGGATCTCGCCGATGGTCGACGCCTGCTGCGGCACGCCCAGGCCGTCGAACTCGTCACCGACGCCGAACCGGTCGGCGACGTCGCGCAGCGGATCGGCGCCGGTTTCGACGGACAGCTCGGCGAAGGCGGTGTTGCACGAGCGCGCGAACGCCGTCCGCAGCGTCGTCGTGCCACCGCCTCCGCAGGCCTGGCCGCCGTAGTTCTCCAGCTGGGTGTTGGTGCCCGGCAGCGTCACCGACGCGGCGGCCGTGACCGGGGTGTCCGGGCCGGCGCCGTTCTCGATGGCGGCGATGGTGGTGAGCACCTTGAAGGTCGAGCCCGGGGGCAGCGGCACCTGCGTCGCGTGGTTCAGCAGCGGCGAATCCTCCGCCTGATTCAGTTCCTGCCAGATTTCCTCGTCGTTGCGGGCGATGTCGTTCGGGTCGTACGACGGCGTCGACGCCATGGCCAGGATCTCGCCCGTCGACGGGCGCATGGCCACGATCGAGCCGACGTAGCCGTTGTCCGCCAGCGCCTCGTAGGCAGTGATCTGGGCCTCCGGGATGAGGGTCAGCTCCAGGTTCGCGCCCTGCTGCCCGCGGCCCGTGATCGTGTCCATGGCGCGGGAGGCGAACAGGGACGGGTCGGAGCCGTTGAGGATGTCGTTCTGCGAACGCTCCAGGCCGGAGGCGCCGTAGATGTCGGAGAGGTAGCCCTCCACCGGCGCGTACGCCTCGGGGTAGGCGTCGTAAATGCGGCTGTAGTAGCCGTCGTCGCCCAGCTCCGAGCGGGCGAGGATCTCGCCGCCGGCGCTGATCTGGCCGCGCGGGCGGGACTTCTCCTCCAGGAACTGGCGGGAGTTCAGCGGGTTCTGGGCGTAGGTCTCGGTGCGGAAGGCCTGCACCCACGTGAGGTTGGCCAGCAGCAGGACGATGAGGACCAGGATGAAGACCATGACCTGGCGGATGGACTTGTTCATCGCGCGGCCACCGCCTCATCGGCCTCGGCCGGAGCCTGCGCCCCGGCGCCCCAGGGACGCCGGGCGGAGTCGGAGATGCGCAGCAGGACGGCCACCAGGATGTAGTTCGCCAGCAGCGAGGAACCGCCCGCCGACATGAACGGGGTGGTCAGGCCGGTCAGCGGCATCATCGCCGAAATGCCGGCGACGACGACGAAAAGCTGGATCGCCACGGTCAGCGACAGGCCCGAGGCGAGCAGCTTGCCGAAGGAATCGCGCACCTGCATGGAGGCGTTCATGCCGCGGGCGACGAGCACGCCGAACAGCAGGATGATGGCGGCCAGGCCCACGAAGCCCAGCTCCTCGCCGAAGGAGGCGAGGATGAAGTCCGAGTGGGCGACCGGCACGTTCTGCGGGTAGCCGTTGCCCAGGCCGGAACCGGTGACGCCGCCCCAGCTCATGCCGAACAGGGCCTGCGACAGCTGGTAGCCGCCGACGTCGTAGTTGCCGATCGGGTCCATGAAGTGGGCGACGCGATCCTGGATCTTGGCGGACACCTGGTACACGCCGAAGCCGCCGACGGCGACGAGGAGCAGGCCGATCACCAGCCACGACGCCCTCGACGTCGCGATGAAGAGCATGCCGAGCACCGTGCCGAACAGCAGCAGCGCCGGACCGAAGTCGTTCTGCAGCGCCATGATGACCAGGGCGATGCCCCAGACCACGAGGATCGGGCCGAGGTCGCGCAGGCGCGGGAAGTCCATGCCGAGGACGCGCTTGCCCGCCACGTTGAACAGGGAGCGCTTGTTCACCAGCAGCTGCGCGAAGAAGATCAGCAGCAGCACCTTGGCGAACTCGCCCGGCTGGACGGAGAACGGACCGATGGAAATCCAGATGCGGGCGTCGGAGTTGATGCTCGACGGCCACACCAGCGGCAGCGCCAGCAGGAACAGGCCGACCAGCCCGAGGATGTAGCTGTACCGCGACAGGGATCGGTGATCCCGCAGCAGCACCATCACGGCGGTGAACATGATGATGCCCAGCACCGTCCACATCACCTGGCTGCGCACCAGCGTGGTGCCGTTGGCCACGTCGAGCCGGTGGATCATCACCAGGCCCAGGCCGTTCAGCGCCGCCACGATGGGCAGGATCGTCTGGTCGGACCACGGCGCGAAGAAACGCAGGATCAGGTGCGCCACCGTGAAGACGAGGATGAACCCGCCGACGATCCACAGCAGCTCGACGGTGGCGGCGTTGCCCAGTCCAAGTTCGGTGGACAACAGCGCCAGGAGGGTCACCACCCCGGCGAGGAGCAGCATCAGCAGCTCCCGGGTCCGCCCCGGGCGCGCGGCTTTGACTGGCGTCGCGGTCATGACGTCACCTCCCTGCAGTTCTCACCGGGTCGCGCCCCGGTGGACCCGTCCCTTTCCGTCGTCGCTTCCTCCGGCCCCGCGGCGCCTTCCGCGCCGGGCTCCGTTCCTTCCGCGCCTTCCGCGCCATCGGTGCCCTCTGCGCCGTCGGCGCCCGGCTCACCTACCGCCTCCCCGGGGGAGAGGGTCAGGCACACCGGCAGGGCCTCCTGCGCCAGCCGCGTGATTTGGTCGCGGACCTCGTCGTAGGAGTCCGCGGGCAGCCCGTCGAGCTGGGCCCGCGCCGAGGGGCGCAGATCCTCGGGCGTCATCAGGTGGCAGTCGAGGTCCTCCCGGCCGGACGCCGGGTCCGGCAGGGTGACCTCGTTGTCGTCGGAAAGGCAAATGTACTGGTGGTGCGAGCTCAACGAAATCCCGAGGATGCTGCCGGACACCCCGTGCTTGACCTCGATCACCCCGTCGTCGGTGGCCAGGTGGTACATCGAGTCGTTGCGCTGCCAGCCCCACACGGCGAGGCCCGCCGCGGCGATCAGCGCCAGCACCACCACGGTGGCCACCAGCCAACGGCCGCGGACCTTCGGGGGAGTGGCGTCGGGTTCGGCGGTGACGGCCTTGGCCTGATCGGCCTTCGGGCGCATCGCCGCCGCCCGGCCGGCCGACGTGTTCGGCCGCGGCGTCTCCACGTCGACGTCGCCGAGCGCGCCCGCGAGCACCGGCTCGGCCGGCGTCCGCTGACCGGAGTCGACGACGTCGGCGATGATGACGGTGATGTTGTCGGGGCCCCCGGAACGCAGCGCCAGGTCGACCAGCCGCGCCGCGGCGTCGGAAGGCGAACCCTCGGCGAGCGCCTCGGCGATGGTGTCGGCGGACACCGGGTCGGACAGGCCGTCCGAGCACAGCAGGTAACGGTCGCCCTCGCGGACCTCCCGGTACTTCAGCGTCGGCTCCACCGGCCGGCCCGTCAGGGCCTTCAGGATGAGCGACCGCTGCGGGTGCACGTGCGCCTCATCCTCGCTGAGCTGCCCCTCGTCGACGAGGGACTGCACGTACGTGTCGTCGCGGGTGATCTGCGTCAGCTCGCCGTCGCGGAGCAGGTAACCGCGGGAGTCGCCGACGTGGCACAGGCCGACGCGGCCACCGTCGAAAAGCAGGGAGGTCAGGGTCGTGCCCATGCCCTCCGTCTTCGGGTTCGCCTCGATTTCCGCGGCGATGGAGGCGTTGCCCTCGGCGCACGACATGGACAGCGCGTCGAGGAGGTCGTCGCCCGGCTGGTCGGCGTCGAGCTTCGACAGGGAGGCGATCATCAGCTGCGACGCCACCTCACCCGCCGCATGGCCGCCCATCCCGTCGGCGATGGCCAGCAGGCGGGGACCCGCGTAACCGGAGTCCTCGTTGTTCTGCCGTACCAGGCCGCGGTCGGACAGGGCGGCGTAATCGAGCGCAAATGTCACGGCTGCAACCTCAGAGTCGTTCGGCCAATGCGGATTTCCATGCCCGGCTGGAGCTTCTCGGGCTGCTCGACGCGCTGGCCGTTGAGGAACGTGCCGTTGCGGGAGTCGAGATCCTCGAGGAACCACTCGCCGCCGCGGGGCAGCAGGCGCGCGTGGTGCGAGGAGGCGTAATCGTCGTTGAGGACGAAGGCGGAGTCATCGGCGCGGCCGATGGTGATTTCCCGCTGGTTGTCCAGGTTCATGCGGGAACCGGCGAGCGGCCCCGCGGTGACCAGCAGCTGGTGCGGGGTCTGCGACCGCTGGAACGGCCGGCCGCGGCCCTGGGCGACGGGGACGGCGCGCACGGGGCGCAGGCCGGAGGCCGCGTTCGCGTCGGCGCGCAGTGCCCGCAGGGTCATCCAGATGAAGAACCACAGCACGACCAGAACGCCGATGCGGGACAGCAGGAAGACAATCGCCTCCACGTTCTTACCTCCTCGTTGCGGTCGTCCTTGGCGACGCCGCCCATTGTTGCGCGTTGGGGTGGGCGCCGCCCGTCAGCGGATCTGGACCTCCATGACCGAATGGCCCATGGAGATCACGTCGCCGTCGGCCAGGAGCCAGTTGTCGATGGGTGAATCGTTGACCATCGTGCCATTAGTCGAGTGCAGGTCCACCAGGACGGCGTCGCGGCCGTCCCACGTGATTTCGGCGTGCTGGCGGGAAACGCCCGTGTCCGGCAGGCGGAAGTCGGCGACGGTGCCGCGGCCGATGATGTTGGACCCGGGCTTGACCTCGAACTTGCGGTTGGAGCCGTCCTGCAGGAGCAGCACCACCGTCGTCGCGGGTCCGTCGGGGGTGGCCGGTCCGGGCGGGACCTGCACCGGCCTGCTTTCCGACGGGGAGGTGCCCCACGATTCGGCGGGATCCGGCGTCGGTGCCGGGGCCGGCGGGGGAGCGGGCGCGGAGGCCGGGGGGACGGCGGGTTCCTCGACCTGCCGCGCCTCGGTGGCGGGGTCCCGGTCGGGGCCGACGAACCCGGATTTGGCGCGGAAGCCCTCGGCGAAGTTGCTCGCGGTTTTCAGCTGGCCGGTGTGCAGCGATTCGACCTGCTGCACCTGCACGGTGACCGAGCCGGGCAGCGACCAGCCGTTGTTGCGGCAGTAGCGGCTCATTTGGTCGGCGAGTTCGGAGGGCAGGTTGGCCTGCTGGCTGGACAGGTTCTCGAAGTCCTTCGGGCTGACGCCGATGCGGTACTCGTTCGGCGCCAGGAAGCGGCCGTTCTCGTCCTGCATCAGGAAGTCCTCGGCCTCCTGCTTCAGGCATTCCTCCAGCTCGTTGGACACGACCTTGCCGCCGAAAACGCGCGCGAAGCTGTTGTCGAGCCCGCGCTGCAGCGAGCTGTCGAGCTTGCGGATGCGTCCCAGGAAGTCCATCTGTGTGGTCGTTTCGCCTATCCCCCGGACCACCGTCGCGGGTGGCGTGGGTCGTGTCGGTGCGATGCCTTCGATCGCGTGTGCGTGCACCAGTATAGGGGTGGAGGTGCCCGTGCGAACGGCCGTTAGCGCATGGGCCCGACGGATTCGGCCCGTGCCGTGCGCGTGCCGCCCGGCCGCGGCCGATTCCCGCGTACTTTCCGACGCCCCGTCAAAGGCCCCGAAAAATGTACCGTGGCCTGGGGATTTGGTGGATGCGCGCAGGCGGGTGTTAAAGTATTCCTCGTTGCCACGGGCGAGTGGCGGAATGGCAGACGCGCTGGCTTCAGGTGCCAGTGTCCTTCGGGACGTGGGGGTTCAAGTCCCCCTTCGCCCACAAACGGGAGGCCCCGGATTCGAAAGAGTCCGGGGCCTCCTTCTTTCTTCCGTGCGCCGTCGTTCACGATTTCCCCGGCGGCCCGTCGGTTTCCGAGGCTTCGAGAAGCGTTTCCTCGGCGTCCT
>DUOR01000170.1 GCA_012838715.1 Actinomycetales bacterium | reverse complement strand
GACGGCCGTCGGCACGCGCGGCACCCGCGCCACGGACGCGCGGACGGCGCCGAGCCGGGCCGTCGGCACGCGCGGCCTACTCCCCCAGCACCCGCTTCGGCAGTCGGTGCACCGTGACGGCGCCGACGGGACGGAAGGGATGCAGCGGGTCCGGCGCCTCGGAACCGGTGGGGCCGCCGAGCTCGGAATGGGCGACGGCGCTCATGACCACGTACGCGTCCTCCTTCGACCAACCGTGGTCGTCGACGAGGAAGTCGAAGGCATCCTCGTAACCGCGGCGAATCGACTCCTGCACCGGGTTCCCGATGCCGATGAAGCACCACTCGTCGGCCGTCTCCACCCGCGGCGCCCGCAGCGTCATGCCCTTCACCAGGTCAACCGAGACGACGGCGACGCCGGCGGCCTCGATGGCCACGAACGACGACTCGCCGCGCGCCATCACCGCGTGCAGGTCACCGATGCTCAAAAGCGCACCCGGCACGCGCACCGGCAGGTACACCGACGAGCCCGGCGCGGCATCGGTCAAGTCCATGTTCCCGCCGGAATCGAAGCTGGGCATCAGCGTGGAGCCGGTGCCCTCGGCGGGCGCGGTGCCGATGCAGCCGATCATCGGCAGCACCGGCGTCGCCACCGACTCGGTCAGCTGGACCTGCCCGTCCTCGATGGGGATCTTCCGGCTGAACGTCCCGCCACCCATCCGGTCGTCGAGCGCACCCATGCCGGGCACCGCCGCCGACCAGCCATGCTCCTTGAGCACGATGTCGTGGATGGTCACCTTCAACGCGTCGCCCGGCTCGGCGCCCTCCACGTACACCGGCCCCGTGATGGCATTGATGGCGGCGGTGACCTTCTCCAGCGAACCGCGCTCGTGCAGCTGCACGTACATTTCGTCATCGGTCTCGAAACCGATGGTTTCGCCGGTGCCCGGGCGCACCGTCAACGCGGGTTCAGTAGCCGCATTGAAATCGGGCTTCCCCAGTTCCTTCGACAGGAAGTGGTCGACATCCAAACGTCGCTTGTCCTCGTTGCGCGTGCCAGTCATGCCTTCCACCGTAGCCATACCGCCAATCCAGCACCCTCGGGCAACGCCCCGCGGCGGACGCGCGTCGCGCCACATCACCGCACAAAGTGGGACGCCCCGGGCCGCCGGACCTGACGGGGGAAACTACCGGCGCAACAGGGCCCGCAATCCCGATTCCACGATGGACTCCGGGTCGACGGCATGGGACGCGTGGAGGGACGAGTACATCGGGGCGATCCCGGAATCCACGCCACTGCCGCGCTCATCGCCGACGATGGGGGCCGTCATCGCGCTGCCGATGACGAAATTGGAGATTGCGTAGGCGTCACCCAAAGGATCCTCCGAGCCGGCCTCGACGAGGAGTACGCACATGACCTCCGAAAGCCGCAGGTAATTGGGGCCGCGGGGAGCGCGCATGGCGATGACCCGACAAGCCCACGGGTGGCGCACGAGATGGCGGTAGTAGGCGAGCATGAGCGGTAACAGTTTCCCGCCGCCGATCGCGGCCAGCACGTCCGCATCGCGCCCGAGCGCGTGGTCGAGGGCGAGGTCGAAGAGATCCTCGGCCGAATTGACCCGGGAATACAGGCTCGCGGGCGCCACCCCCAACCGCT
>DUOR01000169.1 GCA_012838715.1 Actinomycetales bacterium | reverse complement strand
GTCAGCCCTTGGCCGGGCGCAGCAGCTCGTGGCGCAGCGCGCCCTCGAGGTCGGGGAAGCGGAACTCGTGGCCCAGTTCCTCGAGCGCGCGCGGGATCGCCCGCTGGTTCGCGAACGCGAGCTCCCGGGCGCCGGCCTCGCCGAGCAGCATGCGCGGCGCCCGCTTCGGCACCGGGATGGCCGCCGGCCGCTTGAGCACCTCCGCCAGAACCTTGGTGTACGCGGCATTGTCGACGCCGCCCGGGGCGACCGCGTTGACCGGGCCGCTGACGTTCGGGTCGAGCGCCGCACGGTGGTAGATGTCCAGGACGTCGTCGAGCGCAATCCACGGCATCCACTGGTCGCCGTCGCCCAGGCACCCGCCGAGGCCCGTGGAGGTGATGCGCGCGAGAATCGGCAGCAGCCCGCCGCCGCCCGCCTGCACCAGGCCCGTGCGCACGTTCGTGACGCGGACGCCGGCCTCCCGTGCGGGATCCCAGGCCTCCTCCCACGCCTCGACGATGTCGGCCAACGGGCCGAACCCCGACGGGGCGCCCTCCGCGAGCTGCTCGGTGCCGCGGTCCGACCCGTAGTAGCCCACCGCCGACGCCGACACGACCGCCTCGACGCCCGCCGTCGCCGCGACCTCCGCGAGCTTCCGGCTGGGCCCGACGCGGGAGTCGCGCACCTTCGCCAGATGCTTCTTCGTGAACCGCCCCGCAATCGGCGCGCCAGCGAGATGGATGAGCACGTCGACTCCGTCGAGCAGATCGCCGGCCGGGGATTCCGGGTCCCACGCGCGCGTGCCCCGCTCGCTCCCGCCGTAGCGGGTGAGCTTCACGACGTTGTGCCCCGCCGTCGACAGGAGCGCGCACAGTTCGGAGCCGATGGTGCCGGTCGAACCCGTCACCGCAATCGTCTTCGTGGGCAGCGCGTTCATCGGGTGCGGGATGGTCGCGTCGGCGGCCGGATCATCGGCGCCGAGGTGGCCGGCCAGCCGGTCGATGGCGGCGAGGTCGCCCTCCAGGATCGCTGCTCGGTAGGCGAACACGCCGTCGAGGGCGCGCCGCGGCACCCGGGCGGTCACCTCGTCGATGACGTTCGTCCACCAGTCCGGGTGCTCCTCGCCGGGGCCGCGCACATCCTCGAAACGGTGCACGTGCCGCCAGCCGAACAACTTCCGGATCGGCTCATTGTCCGCGTAATCCACGAACCTGTGGCCCGCGACGTACTCGTCCGCGTCATGCCGCGCCACCCAGCTCAAACCACCGGGGAGACTGAACTCCGTGACGCCGTCGCGGAGGTTCGACGCCTCTCGCTTCAGCGTCATCGGCAGGTGCCCGGGAGTCAACCTGCGGACCGCGCCCGGCCGGGCGAACCAATCCACCACGCGCTGCCGCGGATGGAACAGGAGCTGGGTGAATCGGGCGGTCATCGCGGGCCGTCCTTTCGGCTCGGAACATACGGGTCCTCAGCGAACGACGATACGCAGCAACGCCGGGACGTGTCGTCGGCAAGCAACGCCGGGCCGTGCCGTCGGCAAGCGACGCGGAGTCCCCGGGGAAAGCGTAAGCGCCCCGCCCCCGGGGAAAACCCGGGGACGGGGCGCGCGGTGACGTGGACCGGAAAACCGGTCCGCGACCGAGCCGGCGACTAGTCGCGGTCGGTGTTGGCCATGGCCAGCACGTCGAGGCGCTTGTCCAGCTCCTCCTCGGTCAGCTTCTCGCCGTCGACGAAGCCCATGTCGATGACGGTCTGGCGGATGGTCTTGCCCTCCGCCAGAGCGGTCTTGGCGACCTTCGCGGCGTTCTCGTAGCCGATGGCGGAGTTCAGCGGCGTCACGATGGACGGCGAGGACTCGGCCAGGGTCTTCATGTGCTCCTCGTTCGGCTCGATGCCGTCGACCAGCTTCTCGGCGAACACGCGGGCCGTGTTGGCGAGCAGGCGGGAGGACTCGAGGACGTTGCGGGCCATCACCGGGATGAACACGTTCAGCTCGAACTGGCCCTGGGTGCCGGCGAAGGCGACCGCGGCGTCGTTGCCGATGACCTGGGCGGAAACCTGGGTGGCGGTCTCGCACAGGACCGGGTTGACCTTGCCCGGCATGATGGACGAACCCGGCTGCAGGTCCGGCAGGCGGATCTCGCCGAGGCCGGTCAGCGGGCCGGAGCCCATCAGGCGGATGTCGTTGGCGATCTTGTAAAGGGACACCGCGACGACGCGCATGGCGCCGGAGAACTCGACGAGGGCGTCACGGTTGGCCTGGGCCTCGAAGTGGTTCTTGGCCTCGGTCAGCTCCTTGACCTCGGTGAGCTTCACGAGCTCCTCGGTGACCTTCGCGCCGAAGTCGGCCGGGGTATTCAGGCCGGTGCCGACGGCGGTGCCGCCGATGGGCAACTCGCCCAGGCGGGCCACGGTGGCCTCGACGCGCTCGATGCCCAGCTCGATCTGGCGGGCGTAGCCGCCGAACTCCTGGCCCAGGGTGACCGGCACGGCGTCCATCAGGTGGGTGCGGCCGGACTTGACCACGGACTTCCACTCGGCGGCCTTCTTGGCCAGGGACTCCTGCAGGACCTTCAGGCCCGGGATGAGGTCGTTGACGGCGGCCTCGGTGGCGGCGACGTGGGTGGCCGTCGGGAAGGTGTCGTTCGACGACTGGCCCATGTTGACGTGGTCGTTCGGGTGAACCTCGACGCCGTTGTTCTTGGCGATGGAGGCGATGACCTCGTTGGTGTTCATGTTCGACGAGGTGCCGGAGCCGGTCTGGAAAACGTCGATCGGGAACTCGGCGTCGTGCTTGCCGTCGGCGATCTCCTTGGCGGCGGCGACGATGGCGTCGGCCTGCTCGGCCGGGAGAAGACCACGATCCTTGTTGACGATGGCGCACGCCGCCTTCAGCAGACCCATGGCGCGGATCTGCGCGGACTCCAGGCCACGGCCGGAGATCGGGAAGTTCTCCACCGCACGCTGGGTCTGGGCGCGCCACAGGGCGTCAACCGGGACCTTGACCTCACCCATGGTGTCGTGCTCGATGCGGTACTGCTGCTCGGTCATTCAATTCCTCTTTCGTCTCGGGTTTCCATCTGAGGTGTGCTCCGGATCATGTGAGCCGTGAATGGTGATGGAGTCCACCCACGATTATGGCGCACCCGCCGGACTGCCTGCCACGGCCACCCCCGACGGATATGGGGCCGCCGCCCACGGTGGCCGTGG